>JAVWMQ010000003.1:52591-74597 GCA_036637375.1 Anaerovoracaceae bacterium | reverse complement strand
TAGCATGAATTTTTATTAGATGGTTTTTGTCACATATGTTTGACAATCCTAGAATTCTAGAATAGTACATTTGGAAAAATACTTGTATTAGTAGTAAAAATGTGTTATAATCAAATACGAATTAAGACAGTTAAATTTGAGTGGGCAGAAGCCCACTCTTTATTATTAGTATAAGAGAATATATAAAGTGGAGACAAAATGGCAAAAAAGAAAATCAAAGAAGTTGTTGCAGAAATCCTAAATGACTACTTAATTGAAGAGTCGCTTGAGCTTTGGAACGTTGAGTTTGCAAAGGAAGTTAAGGATTGGTTCTTGAGGGTTTATATTGACAAGGTAGAACCTAAAGAAGGCGAATATATAGGAATAGATGATTGTGAAAAAGTCAGCAGATTCCTTAGCGAGAAACTAGATGAAGAAGACTTAATCGAACAGAATTATTATTTAGAGGTTAGTTCTCCAGGAATGGATAGAGAATTAATTACTGAGGAACATTATAGACGTTATATTGGTGAGCTTGTAGATATTAAATTATATGCACCAATTAATGGTAGCAAAAATATTGTGTGCCAGCTTATGGATAATAATGAAGAAGCAATTAAAGTTAAATTTGAAGATAATAATAAGATTGATATACCAAAAAAACAAATTGCAAAAACAAGACTTGCAGTAGTTTTTTAAAGGAGGAAGGTAAAAATGAACAAAGAATTTATTGAAGCAATTGATGAACTTGAGATAGAGAGAGGCATTTCAAAAGAAATGTTGTTTGAAGCAATTGAATCAGCACTAGTTTCTGCTTACAAAAAGAATTACGGAACAAACCAAAATGTTAGCGTGGATATTGATAAAATTAATGGAGATATTAATGTTTACATGAAAATGGATGTTGTTGAGGAAATCGAAGATGATAGTTCACAGATTTCTCTAGAGGAAGCGCAGGAAATAGATATTAACTATGAAGTGGGAGATGCTGTAGAATATATGGTTACTCCAAAAGACTTTGGTAGAATTGCTGCACAGACTGCAAAACAGGTAGTGGTACAGAGAATAAGAGAAGCTGAAAGAGGTATGATCTTTAATGACTATATCGAGAGAACTGGTGAAGTTTTAACAGGCGTAGTTCAAAGAGTAAGTGGAGATACACTTTTCATCAATATGGGTAAGACTGAAGGAATTTTGGCACCAAAGGAACAGGTTCCTGGAGAAACTTACAAAGTTGGAGATAGAATCAAAGTGTACATCATGGAAGTTAGAAGAACAACTAAAGGTCCACAGGTATTCCTTTCAAGAACGCATCCAGGGTTAGTTAAAAGATTATTTGAACTTGAAGTTCCAGAAATTGAAGAGGGCATTGTTGAAATTAAGAGCATTGCAAGAGAAGCTGGATCAAGAACAAAATTAGCAGTTTATACAGCTGACAAAGATGTTGACCCAGTAGGCGCATGTGTAGGCGCTAGAGGAGTTAGAGTTCAGAACATTGTAGATGAATTGTCTAACGAAAAAATCGACATTATCACTTGGGATGAGGACCCAAAAGTACTTATTAGAAACGTACTAAGTCCTGCAAAAGTTGAAAGTGTTGAAATTAATGAAGAAGAAAAAATTGCTACAGTAGTAGTTCCAGATTATCAACTTTCACTTGCAATTGGTAAGGCTGGTCAGAATGTTCGACTAGCTGCTAGAGTAAGTGGATGGAAAATAGATATTAAGAGTCAGGCAGATGATGAAAACTCCCAAGGCACAGAAGTAAATGAAATTAACGAAATGCCATGCAATGAAGATGATATTGCAAGCTTTGAAAAAGAAGAACAAAGTGAACCAATTGAAATTGTAGAAATTGAGGAGTAAAAATTCTATGAAAACTGTTAAAAAACCAATGAGAAAATGTATAGGATGCAATGAAAGCTACCCAAAAGAACAATTGATTAGGATTGCAAATTACGAAGGAAATGTGACGGTAGATATAACTGGAAAAGCAAAAGGCAGAGGCGTTTATATTTGCAAAAATAGCGAATGCTTAGGAAAAGCAATAAAACGTAAAGCCTTTGTTAGAGCTTTTGGACAAGAAGTATCAGAAGAACAAAAAGAACAGCTTGATAAGGAAATTAAATCACATGAAGAAAGTTAATAGTTATTTGGGATTTGCAAGAAAATCCGGGAATATGGTTATGGGCAGTGGTACATGTTCCATATATATGAAAAGAAAAAAGATTAAATTGTTAATTATTACTACAGATACCGCAGAGAATAGTAAAGAAAAATTAGTTAAAGAAGCAATTAAAACAGGCACTTTATACAGGATTTATGGAGATAGTGAAGAAATATCACACTTAGTTGGTAGTCCAGGGAGAACGTGCTTTGGTATTACAGACAAGAACTTTGCGGAAACTATATTAAAAGAAATTGACACATAAAGGTCAATAGAAAAGGAGGCGCAATAATGACAATAAAAATTAACGAATTATCAACAAAATTGAATTTTACAACGAAAGAAATTATTGCAAAAGCTCAAGAAATGGGCATAGAAGCAAAGACAGCGAGAAGTTCTATATCAGAAAGCGATAGTAATAGAATTGAGGCTGCACTTACGGGTAACACCGCAACTGGCTCAGAAACAAAAATTGTTAAAGCTCCACCAGCAAAAAAAGCTGAAGAAGGAGAAGAAGAACCAAAGGTTGTAGTTAAGGCGGCAAAGGTATTTGCTACAAAAAAGACAACACAGAAGCCTTCTCCACAAAAAGCAGGAGGAGAAGAAAAAGCAAGAAGAATGCCAATTGGAAAACCAATTACAAAGGCGCAATCTGAAAGCCGCAAGAAACCTGCAGGGACACCTATGCCTAAGCGCAAAGAAGAACCAAAAGTAGAAGTTATTGAAGAACCAATAGTTGAAATAAAGAAAGAGGAAAAGCCTTTGACAGCAGAAAGACCTAGAGGACCCGTTATCATTAAGAAGGCAGATCCTAATGAAGGTAAGAAAAAAGTAGAACATAAATCTAATGATGCAAAAAAATCAAATACAAAACCGCATCATAGAAATGATTCTCGTAATGATTCTAGAAATGATAACAGAAAAGACAATAGAAAAGATTACAGAAATGATAATACTAAAAAAGAAGGTTCGCCAAAAACAGATTTAGGCGACAAGTCAGCTTTAATTGAGAGTGCACCTGTTAGTCCAGAAAAAGCAGCAGCAAAAAAAGCAAAAAAAGTCAAGACAAAAGAAAAAGAAAAAGATGTGAAGCCAGCTAAAAAGGGTGGAAGAACTCAATATGGCGAAAAATCTTTAGAAAAGAAAAAGAAAAAGAAACCTACAAAACAAAAGATGAAAGTTGAACCAGAGGTTGAAATCGAAGTTGAAGAAATGCCAGTAGGAACAAAAATATTAAATGTACCTATTACAATTGCTGGATTTTGTGAGCAGGTTGAAGTATCTGTTTCAAAAGTAATTATGGCGTTAATGAAACTTGGTATCGTAACAAATATAAATGCAAATATTGATGAAGATACAGTTCTAATCCTTGCAGAAGAATTAGGAATTAGTGTTATTATCGGCAATGTAGACGAAGAAATCATAGATGAAGGATTAGAAACTTTTGAAGACGAAGAAGAAGATTTAGTTGGTAGACCACCTATTATTACTGTAATGGGACACGTTGACCATGGTAAAACTTCTCTACTTGATGCAATTAGAGCAACAAATGTTACACAATCAGAATCAGGTGGTATCACTCAGCACATTGGTGCATCTGAAGTTAATGTTGAAGGACAAAAAATTGTATTCCTAGACACACCAGGACATGAAGCGTTTACAGCAATGAGAGCTCGTGGTGCGAACATTACTGACATTGCAATTCTAGTTGTTGCAGCAGACGATAGTGTAAAACCACAGACTGTTGAGTCAATTAGTCATGCAAAAGCAGCAGGCGTACCAATTATCGTAGCAATGAACAAAATGGACAAGCCAGGCGCAAATCCAGATATTGTTAAAAAAGATTTAAGTGACCATGGACTTCTAGTTGAAGAATGGGGCGGAGATGTTATTTGTGTTCCAGTTTCAGCGAAAACAGGAGAAGGTATTGTAAACTTATTAGAAATGGTACTGTTGCAGGCAGAAGTATTAGAGCTAAAAGCAAATCCAAAGAGACTTGCACTTGGTACAGTAATTGAAGCTAGACTTGATAAGTCAAAGGGCCCAGTTGCTACACTACTTGTAACAAATGGATCTATGAAATCAGGAATGAGTGTAGTTGCAGGTACAACTGCAGGTAGAATTAGACTTATGACTGACTACAAAGGCAAAACTATCAAAAAAGCTGGCCCAGCAACTGCTGTTGAAATTCTAGGGCTTAGTGAAGTTCCAGCAGCTGGTGATGATTTCCACGCTGTTAAGGATGATAAGCTTGCAAAAGATATTGCAGACAAGAGAAAGCAAAAACAGAGAGAAGAAGTTTTAGCTAGAAACTCAAGTTCAACATTAGAAGAATTATTCAAGAATATACAGGCTGGAGAAGTTAAGGATCTAAACTTAATTATCAAAGGGGACGTTAGAGGTTCTGTAGGTGCTGTAGTTGCATCTCTTGAAAAACTTTCAAATGATGAAGTAAGAGTAAAAATAATTCACTCAGGTGTAGGAGCTATTACTGAATCTGATGTAACACTTGCAAGTACAGCAGGCGCAATTATCATTGGATTTAATGTTAGACCAAGTAATGGTGTTGCATCTATGGCAGATAGAGAAAGTGTTCAAATTAGAACATATAGAGTAATCTATAACATTATTGACGATGTAGAAAACGCAATGAAGGGTATGCTTGATCCAGAGTTCAAAGAAGTTGTACTAGGACAGGTAGAAATTAGAGAAACATTTAAGGTTCCAGGTGTTGGTGTAATTGGTGGAGCTTATGTAACTAACGGCAAGGTTGTTAGAAATGCAGAAGTTAGACTAGTTAGAGATGGCATTGTAATCCACGAAGGCAAAATTTCATCATTAAAGAGATTTAAGGACGATGCAAAAGAAGTTGCTCATGGATTTGAATGCGGAATTGGACTAGAAAATTACAACGATATCAAGGAAGGCGATATTATTGAATGCTTCCAAATGGAAGAAATTGAAAGGAAATAGCAATGGGTAAAGGGTATAGAGCAGGAAGACTTTCTGAAGAAATCAGAAAGATAATCAGTGAAATGCTTTTGAGAGAATTAAAAGACCCAAGGCTTGCAAATGGTATGGTTAGCGTATCTGCTGTTGAGGTTACATCTGACGGCAGCTATGCAACTATTTACCTAACCGTTTTTCAAATGGGGACAAAAGAAGAATTAGAAAAGAAAAAGGAAGATGTTATAGCCGCTATGAGGAACTCAAAGGGTGTTATCAAAAGAGAAATTGGTAAACAGGTAAAGCTAAGACATATTCCAGACCTAATTTTTAAGATGGATGAATCATTAGATTACGGCAGACATATTGAAGAATTAATCGATCAAGTGGTGAAAAAAGATGATGACGAAGAATAATACTTTTGCAGAGATTGGCGAAAAGCTATTGAAAGCAAAAAAGATTTATATTTTTCCACATGTTATAATGGATTGTGATTCTTTAGGTTCTGGTGTTGCACTGGCACTAGGATTAAGAAGCCTTGGCAAAGAAGCCGATATTATCATAGAAGATAATTTGGCAAAAAATATAAAGTTTTTGGATAAAGGGTACTGTATTAATTACAAAGATATAGAAGAACCAGCAGATACAGTTGTTTGTGTAGATTGTGGAGAACTAAGCAGATTCCCCCTTAGAACAGAATTGTTTAATAAAGGTGAAACAAAGATTTGTTTAGACCACCACAAAACGTCAGAACCCATTTGTGATTTTAATTATATTGATCCAACTGCAGCAGCAACAGGAGAAGTTATATATAAATTACTAAAGGAAATGAAAGTTGAATTTACAGCTGAGATTGGAGAAGCTATTTTTGCTGCAATTACAACAGATACAGGTAATTTCCAATATTCAAATACAACAAAAGAAACACACTTAATAACCGCAGAACTTGCAGAGTTTGGCACTGATTACAACAAGGTTAGTGTATCTATTTATGAAAACGAAAGCCTTGAAAAAATCAAATTACAAGGCAAAATCCTATCAAACTTAGATATTTTTGCAGATAACAAAGCAGCTATAGGAATTGTCACACAGGAAATGCTAAAAGACTGTAATGCAACAATGGATGATAGTGAAGGTGTCGTAGCACAAATACGTGCAATTGAAGGTATTGAAATTGCAATTTTACTTCGTGAAAGACAAGGAAATGTAGTTAAAGCCTCAATTAGATCAAAAACAAACTTTGATGTTACAAGGATTGCGTGTAAATATGATGGTGGCGGGCACAAAAAAGCTGCTGGCTGTACTATGAATGGAAATATTAAGGATATTGTAGAAATATTAAAGAAAGACGTTGAAGAAGGTTTTGCAAAAGGATATTAACGGAATAATAGTAATTAACAAACAAAAGGACTGGACTTCTCATGATTGTGTTGCAGTTATGAGGAGGCTGGTTTCAGTAAAAAGAATTGGACATACAGGAACATTAGATCCCATGGCGGAAGGTGTTTTGCCAATTTGTATTGGAACATCAACTAGAATAATGGAGTATTTGGATTTAGATTTCAAAACTTACTTATGTACAATGAAACTAGGAATTACCACAGATACACAAGATATCTGGGGTAATGTTTTGGTTCAAAAAGATACATCTAATATCAAAAAAGAAGATATAGTAAAGGTTTGTAGCACATTTGTTGGTGAAATAACTCAGGTTCCACCTAAGTATTCAGCTTTAAAAGTGAATGGCAAGAAACTTTATGAGTATGCTAGAGCAGGACAAGATGTAGAAATTAAATCTCGAAAAATAACAATTAAAAATTTAGATATAAAAGAAATAAATGGCGACGAAATTGCTTTTGAAGTTACTTGTTCTAAGGGGACATATGTTAGGACTATTTGTCAAGATATTGGAGAGGCGCTTGGTGTTGGTGGCACAATGAGTGGACTAACTAGAACAGCAAGTGGAGTCTTTAATATTCAAAATTCAATTACAATAGACGAACTAAGACAAAAAACAAGAGAAGAAATACTAGAAATGTTATTACCAACAGATTATCCACTGGTGAACTTTGGAGTTCTCAAATTAAATTATGAGGCTGCAAAGGACTTTGTTAATGGAAAGAAGATGAACACCATTAAAAGAACGAGTGAAATAACAAAAACAAGCAATAGCTTATACAATGAAATGTATAAAATTTATTTTAATGATGATTTTTTGGGAATAGCTAGAATTGAAAATAACATTTTAATTGCTGATAAAGTGTTTAATGTGAGGATACAAAATGAAAATATTTAATTCATTAGAAGAAATCAAGAATATAGATAAGACGGTAATTGCCCTTGGGAATTTTGATGGAATACATTTAGGTCATCAAGAAATAATTAGGAGAACTGTAGCAGATGCTAAATCAGCAGGAATTAAAAGTGCAGTTTTTACATTTGCTAATCACCCAAGAAATTTACTAAAAAATACAGAACCAGTCAAAAACATACTTTATAGCGATGATAAGCAAAGAATAATGGAGAGCTATAATATTGATTACTTGTTTAACATACCATTTACAGATGAAATAATGGAGATGAAACCGACAGATTTCATTGAAAAACTTTTGATAGATAAACTAAATATGCAAGAAGTTCTTTGTGGTTTTAATTACAGATTCGGATATAAAGCATCTGGTAATGTTGAAATATTAATGAAAGAAAGTTTTAATAAGGGCTTTGGTATACATATATTAGAACCATATAAGGTTGGAGATGAAGTTGTAAGTTCAACTCTAATTAGAAAATATATTTCAATGGGTAATATGGAAATGGCGAGAAAGCTTTTGGGCAGACCATATAGCATAGGTGGCGAAGTAGTTGTTGGAAATAGGCTAGGTAAAACTATAGGCTTTCCAACTTCAAACATTAATATTGATGAAAGTATGGTATCTCCTCCAAATGGCGTTTATATTACAAATTGTATTTATAATGGTGTAACTTATAGCAGTATTACAAATGTAGGGGTTAAACCTACAATTGGTACGTATAATAAGAATGTGGAAACACATATTTTTAACTTTGATAAAGAACTTTATGGCAAAAACATTCGAGTGGATTTCTTGGAAAAACTGAGAGATGAAAGAGTATTTGATTCTGTTGAGGATTTATCAAAGGAAATTACTGCAAATTGCATTACGGCAAGAGCTTATCATAGACAACATCAAAAATAGGGGGAAATCTAATGAACAAGCAAGTTATTTGTGCCTACTTCAGTGGGACAGGAACAACAAAAAAAACAGTAGAAAAAATAGGTGAAGCATTAAGTGAGAAACTTAACTTACCATGTAGTAGTTGGGATTTCACATTACCTGCTGCACGCAAAGAAGTAAAATCTTTTGGTGAAGATGATATTGTAATTTTTGGAACACCTGTTATTGCAGGACGAGTACCTAATGTCTTGCTTAAATTCCTTGAAACAATTCAAGGTGGAAATGCCATAGGCATTCCAATAGTTTGCTTCGGTAATAGAGCCTTTGATGATGGGTTAATTGAACTTAAAGATATTTTAGAAAACAGTCAAATGAGAATTGTTGCGGCAGGAGGATTCCCATGTGAGCATTCTTTTTCAAGGATACTAGGGCAAGGGAGACCTGATGAAGACGATTTGATAATATTAAACTTGTTTGCTGAAATGATTAGCAAAAAGATATTAGCTGGAAATGTATCTGGAACAATTGAAGTTTCAGGGACACCAAAGCCATATAGTGGATATTATACGCCAAGAGATAGAGAAGGTAATCCTGTAGACATTAGAAAAGTAACACCAGTGACAGATATGGAAAAATGTGTAGATTGCAAGATATGTGCAAACTTATGTCCATTAGGATCAATAGACTTTGAGGATGTTAGCAAAATGACAGGTATTTGCATGAAATGTTGTGCTTGTATAAAAGGCTGTCCTTTGGAGGCAAAAAATTTTACAGACAAAAATTACCTGTATCATCAATATGAACTTGAAGAAGGTTACAAAAGGCGAGGAAATGCAAGTTTGTTTGTATAAATGTATTGCAACATATAAGTATGTGTGATAAAATAAGACGTTAGTAATTTTACCTTTACTTAGTTTTCTGCTACTCCAGCGTTAACTCAGTGAAGGCGTATTAAAAAAGAAGGAGTAAACAAAATGATTACAAAAGAAATGAAAGATTCAATTATCAAAGAATACGCACTTAAAGAAGGAGATACAGGTTCTCCAGAAGTACAGATTGCAGTATTAACTTTTAGAATTAACGATCTAAACGAACATCTAAAGATTCACAAAAAGGACCACCATTCAAGAAGAGGTCTACTTAAGATGGTTGGTAAGAGAAGAAATCTTCTTAACTACGTAAAAGGACAGGATATCGAAAGATACAGAAGCCTTATTGCACGTTTAGGATTAAGAAAATAATTGATGTGGAATTTAAGCGAGGCTGGTCCTCGCTTTTATTTATAAGCGAAAGCAAAATTTTTAGCAGTAGGCACTTTTGTCTACAAAGAAAAAGTGTTTTAACAGGAGGTAGTTGTTAAAATGAAGTATGAAAATTATAAAGTATTTAGAACAGCAGTTGGTGGAAAATTATTAGAATTAGAGATTGGCAAAGTTTGTGAAATGGCCAATGGTCAGGTTATGGTTAGATATGGGGATACAGTTGTAAACGTTACAGCGGTTATGAATGACAAAGCAAGACCTGATATTGACTTTTTTCCATTAAGTTGTGATTATGAAGAAAAAATGTATGCAGCAGGAAAAATTCCTGGTGGATTTATTAAGAGAGAAGGCAGACCTAGCGAAAAAGCTATTTTGAATTCAAGATTAATGGATAGACCTTTAAGACCACTTTTCCCAAAGGGTTTTTATAATGATGTGCAGGTAGTTGCAACAGTAATGTGTATTGATAATGATGCACCATCTGAAATTGCAGCAATGATAGGATCATCAGTAGCCTTAGCTATTTCAGATATTCCTTGGGATGGGCCAACAGCATCAGTTTTAGTTGGTATGATTGATGGTGAATTTATTGTAAACCCTGATTTAGCTCAGAGAGAAGCAAGTGATTTACACCTAGTTGTGTCAGGAACAAAAGAAGCAATTATGATGGTAGAAGCAGGTGCAAACGAAGTTACAGAAGATGTAATGCTTGATGCTATCATGTTCGCACACGAAGAAATCAAGAATATTATTGTATTTATTGAAGAAGTAATTGCAGAAGTAGGCAAAGAAAAAAGAGTTATTGAACTTGCTAAATGCCCAGAAGAAATCGAAGCTGATGTGAGAGAATACGCAGAGCCAAAGATGAGAGCTGCAGTTCAGACTGTTGAAAAAATGGAAAGACTTGCAAATATGGATGCTGTTGAAATTGAAACACAGGAATATTTTGCAGAAAAATATCCTGAATCAGCAAAAGATATTGCGGGTGTATTATACACAATTACAAAAGAACAGGTTAGAAGCTTAATTCTTGATGATGGAATTAGACCAGATAACCGTAAACATAACGAAATCAGACCTATTTGGGTAGACACAGGAATCCTTCCAAGATGTCACGGAACAGGGTTGTTTAAGAGAGGCCAAACTCAGGCATTATCAGTAGCGACACTAGGTCCAGTTGGTGAAGGTCAGAGAATTGACGGAATTACAGAACAAACAGAAAAAAGATATATGCATCATTATAACTTCCCAGCTTATTCAGTTGGAGAAGCTAGACCAATGCGTTCACCAGGCAGAAGAGAAATTGGGCATGGAGCATTAGCAGAAAGAGCTATTATGCCAATTCTACCTTCAGTAGAAGAATTCCCATATGCGATTAGAGTTGTATCAGAGATTTTATCATCTAACGGATCAACTTCTCAGGCATCTGTTTGTGGATCATGCCTAGCATTAATGGATGCAGGTGTTCCAATTAAGGCTCCAGTTGCAGGAATTGCAATGGGACTAATTGAAAGAGTTCTTGAAGATGGAACAAGCAAGATGGCTATTTTATCAGATATTCAAGGAATGGAAGACTTCCTTGGAGATATGGACTTTAAGGTTGCAGGAACTGCAAAAGGTATCACAGCAATCCAAATGGATATTAAAGTACATGGATTATCAAAAAAAGTTCTTGAAGATGCATTAGCACAAGCACATGAAGGCAGAATGCACATTATGAATGAAATGCTAGCAGAAATTCCAGAACCAAGAGCAGAAATGAGCCCTTACGCACCAAGAATTATCTCTATGCAGGTTGACCCTGACAAGATTAGAGTTATAATTGGGCCAGGAGGCAAAACTATAAACAAGATTGTCGAAAAAACAGGTGTTAAAATTGATATCGATGATACAGGTCTTGTATACATTGCTGCACCTGATATGGCAAGTGCAGAAGCAGGATTAAAAGAAATTGAACTTCTAACAAAAGAAGTTGAAGTTGGAGAAATCTACGAAGGTAAAGTTGCAAGAATAATGAACTTCGGTGCATTTATTGAAATTCTACCAGGCAAAGATGGATTATTACATATTTCTAAAATGTCTGAACAGAGAGTCGAAAAGGTTGAAGATGTTATGAACATTGGAGATGTAGTGACAGTTAAGGTTACAGAAATTGATAATCAAGGTAGAATTAATTTAACTAGAAAAGGTTTATAATAATCTTTGTTGATAAATGGTCTTGCAGTATTTAAACATAATAGTACTGTAAGACTATTTTTATTCTACAAAACCATTGACAAGATAGTGTTTTCACTGTAAATTAGTTTAGTAGAACTTATAGGAGAATTGATTAATGGGAGAAACAAAAACATTAATAGACCTAAAGAATTTGAGATTCTATTTTGAAGATACTCAAGTTCTAAATGGTATTAATTTAGATATAAAGGACAAAGAATTTGTTACCTTACTTGGGCCATCAGGATGTGGTAAAACCACAACTCTAAAATTAATTGGAGGATTTTTGGAACCAGCGGAGGGTGACATTATTTTTGATGGAAAAAAGATAAATAAAGTTCCACCATACAAAAGACACATTAATACTGTTTTTCAAAGATATGCGTTATTCCCACATTTAAATGTGTATGAGAATATTGAATTTGGGCTAAAAATCAACAAAGTACCAGAAGCAGAACGCATAGAAAGAGTTAAGGAAATGCTGAAGCTTGTAAACCTATCAGGATATGAGCTTAGAACCATAGATAGATTAAGTGGAGGGCAACAACAAAGAGTTGCAATAGCTCGTGCTTTGGTAAATCATCCAAGAGTTTTGTTACTTGATGAACCATTAGGTGCACTAGACTTAAAGCTTCGTAAAGATATGCAAATTGAATTGAAAAAAATTCAACAAAAAATGAACATTACATTTATATATGTAACTCATGATCAAGAAGAGGCACTTACAATGTCAGATAGAGTTGTAGTAATGAACGATGGCAATATTATTCAGGTAGGATCGCCTACTGATTTATACAACGAACCTATAAGCAAATTTGTAGCAGAATTTATAGGTGAAAGCAATATTGTTGATGGAATTATGAGAGATGACTTCAAGGTTGAAATTGGAGGAAAAGTCTTGGAATGTGTTGATAAAGGATTCAAAAAAGACCAAGATGTTGATGTTGTAATTAGACCTGAAGACTGGGAAATCAGCAAAACAGGAGAAGGTACATTTAAAGGTATTGTTGAGAGTACAGTGTTTAAGGGCGTACACTTTGAAAATAATGTTGTGGGAGAAGGCTTTAACTGGCTTGTTCATACAACACAAGAATACCAACCAGGAACTGAGGTTGGATTATCCGTTATACCAGAATATATTCACATAATGGAAAAAAGTTAGGAGAGATAATTGGGAACAAAAAAATTAGCAAGTTCACCATACGTACTTTGGTCGGCAATATTTATAGTGTTGCCGATGCTTTTGGTATGCTATTTTGCATTTGTAAGTTTTGATGGGAACTTTACATTAGAAAACTTTAAACAGGCATTTAAATATGGACCTGTCATTGCCAATTCAATTTGGCTTTCGATTGTAGCAACAACAATATGTTTAATTATTGCGTATCCATTTGCATTTTTGATTTCTAGAAAAGAAAAAAAGAAGCAGACATTTTACTTGCTTTTGTTAATGCTACCAATGTGGCTTAATTTCTTAATTAGAACATACGCATGGATGACACTACTTGAAAACAATGGGCTGATAAATCAATTCCTTGGGATATTTGGAATAGGCCCATTTGAAATGATAAATACTCAAGGTGCTGTTGTACTAGGAATGGTTTACAATTATTTGCCATTTATGATTTTGCCAATTTATTCAGTAATGACCAAAATCGATAGATCTGTAATTGATGCAGCATCTGATTTAGGGTGCAATAGAAATCAAATATTCCAGCATGTAATATTCCCATTGTCAATACCTGGCATATCAACTGGAATTATTATGGTATTTGTACCATCAGTTTCAACTTTTGCAATATCAAGAATGCTTGGTGGCGGATCATTTATGCTAATTGGGGATCTAATAGAAATGCAATTCCTAGGCAATACGTACAATATAAACTTAGGCTCTGCAATATCCATAGTGTTGATGGTAATAATTTTGCTTTGCATGGCACTTACTAATCTGTTCCAAGATGTTGAAAGTAAGGAGGGCATGTTACTATGAAGAAATTATATACATGGATGGTCCTTATATTCCTATATGCACCAATTTTTGTTCTGGTTGCATTTAGTTTCAATGAGAGTAAAAGTAGAAGTCATTTCACCGGATTTAGCCTTAAATGGTATGAAAAATTAATACATAATGATACTATCTTAAATGCCCTTTGGACAACACTTTCAGTTGCTATAATAGCAGCAGTATTGGCGACTATATTTGGCACGTTGGCTGCAATTGGAATTAATTCAATGAAAAAGCGTAACAAAAAATTAATGATGGGATTCACGTTGTTACCAATAGTCAGCCCTGAAATTGTTATGGGTGTATCATTGATGTTATTATTCGGACTTTTGAAGATGCAGTTTGCAATGACTACTTTGATAATAGCTCATATTACATTTAATTTACCTTATGTAATTTTGAGCGTAATGCCTAAGCTAAGGCAACTTGATACAAATTTAATTGAAGCAGCAATGGATTTAGGTTGTACGCCAAGGCAGGCATTTACTAAGGTACTGATTCCAGAGATATTACCAGGTATTTTGACTGGTTTTGTCATTGCCCTTACTTTTTCATTAGATGACTTTAATGTTAGTTATTTTGTTAGTGGGGATAAGAGACAAACCTTGCCAGTGCTTATTTATTCCATGGTAAGAAAAAGAATTAGTCCAGAAATAAATGCACTATCAACAATTATATTCATTGCAGTGTTATTATTACTTTTGATTGCCAATTTCAAAGATATTAAAAAGGTTATGAATCCCAAAAAGATTGCAGGATTTGCCTTAGTAATAATTGCCGGAATTTCCGCAATTGCAATTGGTACAAGTGACGCTAATGCAGCGAATTATGATCAAGAGTATTACTCAAAATACAAAGATAAAAACATTTCAATCAGTGTATATAACTGGGGAGAATACCTTTCTGATGGAAGTGATGGCGGTGTAAATGTATGCACAGAATTTGAAAAGTTAACGGGAATTAAGGTCTACTATACCAACTTTGCAACCAATGAAGAGATGTATGCAAAGTTAAAAAAGGGTGGAGTAAACTATGACGTGGTATTTCCTTCTGACTATATGATTGCAAGAATGATTAAGGAGGATATGCTAGCACCATTGAATCACAAAAATATGCCAGCTCTAAAGAATATGGATAAGTCATTTATGAATCCTGAATATGATAGAGGATCTAAATACTCAATTCCGTACGCATGGAATACTGTTGGTATTATCTATAACCAAAAGTATGTAGACAAAGAACCAGATAGCTGGGAAATTCTATGGGATAAAAAATACAAAGACAAAATTCTGATGTTTAGTAATTCCAGAGATGCATTTGGTATTGCCTGCAAGAAACTTGGATATTCATTAAATACTGAAAACGACAAAGAACTAAGGGAAGCAACAGAACTATTGAAGCAGCAAAAACCTTTGGTACAGGCATATGTAATGGATCAGATATTTGATAAGATGGAAAACGAAGAAGCTTATATAGCTCCATATTATTCAGGAGATGCGAGCTTAATGATGAAGTACAACAAGAATCTTAGAGTTGCATTTCCAAAAGAAGGCACAAATGTTTTTGTAGATGGAGCATCAATTCCTAAGTCTTCAGATGAGAAGGAAGCCGCTGAGATGTTTATTAACTTTTTAAACGAGCCACAGATAGCGGTAAGCAATATTGAATATATTGGTTATTCAACGCCTAATGCTGAAGCATATAAATTGTTACCTAAGAGCATTCGTGAAAATAAAACTATTTATCCAGATCAAAAGGTAATCGATACTTCGGAGCAATTTATTAACTTGTCACAAAAGGCAAATCTAGATATTGATAAATACTGGGTAGAGGTTATGGCTAGTAAGGAGTCATTTGTTTCCTGGGGTCTATTGCCTGCTATGGCAATATTGGCGATAGTTGTTAGCAAATTTATTTACAAGAGACGCAAAAAGATTAAATATCAAAGGATCAAAGATTATAAATTATAAGGTAAGAGTTAGTGTATAACTTTTGGGGAACAGCTTTTTTGGCTGTTCTTTTTTTGTAATGAATAAATGTTGTGCAGCGCAAGGGTTTGATGTATATTAGAAATAGGAGTATTTGAACGAAGTTGTTGATAAAGTTAATTTGCTGGTTCAAAACGAAAAAAAAACTTGCTTACGCAAGTTTAGCCCACCAATGTGGAGTCCCAAAGGACGATTTGAATAAATTCGTATTTGAACTTATGGTGTAATCTTGTATAGTAATAAGATTACTTACATAATAGTACAAGAGAGGAGAAATGTCAACCATGACTAAAAAAAAATTTAATGATTATTATTTAGGTTTAGATATTGGTACAGAATCTGTTGGATGGGCAGTTACTGATATGGACTACAAAATCGAAAAATTAAACGGCAAATCTTTGTGGGGGGTGCGACTATTTGAAGAAGCAAAAACAGCAGAAGAACGAAGAGTCTTTAGAAGTGGTAGGAGAAGGCTAGAGCGTAGAAAGCAAAGAACAAAGCTTTTGCAAGAATTATTTGCTGAGGAAATAAGCTTAATTGATCAAGGCTTTTATTTAAGATTAGAAGAAAGTAAATTTTATCCTGATGATAAAAGTGTATTGCAAGAAAATACGCTTTTTAATGATGAAAATTTCAAAGACAAAGATTATCATAGCAAATATCCAACTATATATCATCTAAGGAAAGCTTTTATAAATGGTGAAGATATTAAAGATATTAGATTGCTTTATTTGGCAATTAATCATATTTTGAAACATAGAGGACACTTTTTGTTTGAAGGTCAAAAGTTGGAAATGGCATCATCGTTTGGGAATGTATTTAAGGAGTTAGCTCGTGGACTATATGATGAGTTTGGAATTGATTTAGATACAGAGAACACCACAGAAATAGAAGACGTTATAAAGGATAATTCAATTAATATTACAAACAAAAAAAAGAAGCTGACAGAATTATTGACAACTGGGCAAGATGAAAATAAGAATGTAGTTAAAGAGATTATCACAGCTTTAGCTGGTGGAAAATTTACGTTAAGCAAAATTTTTAATGATAGTGAGCTAGATAATAGCGAAGTAGCAAAAGTAGCCTTCAAAGATGCGAATTATGAGGATAAAGTTGACACTATAAACTCAGTATTGCAGGAAAAGGCATATATCATTGAAAAAATAAAAGCAATATATGATTGGGGAATTTTAGCTGATTTAATGGACGGTGAAATGTATATTTCATTTGCAAAGACAAAGATATATGATGAGCATAAAAACGATTTAAAGATAACGAAGAGGATATTGAAAGAAATTTCAAGTGATATTTATAAGGAGTTCTTTGTAGAATTAGATAAACCAAATAATTATTGTGCGTATATTGGACAAGGTCAAAAAACTTGTAACCAAGAAGATATGTGTAAATACCTCGAAAAATTAATAGGTAAAATAAAAATCCAGGATGCCGACTTTGAAACTATTAAGCAAAAGCTTGAATTGAGGACGTTGTTTCCAAAGCAAGTTTCGAAAGATAACGGAACTATTCCGTATCAAATGCATAAACTGGAATTAGAAAAAATTCTTGAAAATGCTGAGAAGAATTTTGTTTTTCTAAAAAATATTGACGAAACTGGTTATTCAGTCACACAAAAGATTATAAAAATATTGGAATTCAGAATTCCATATTACGTTGGACCTTTAAATGATGCACATAAGGATGATGGTTTTGCATGGATTGTGAAACATAAAAACGAAAAAATCAGACCATGGAATTTTGAAGATGTTGTGGATCTTGAAGAAAGTGCAGAAAAATTTATTTTGCGTATGACGAATAAATGTACATATATGTTTGGCGCAGATGTTTTACCACAAAATTCAATTTTATATAGCAAGTTTATGGTATTAAACGAACTTAATAATTTGCGAATTGACGGTGAAAAGGTAAATGTTAATATTAAACAGCAGATTTTTGATAATTTGTTTATGAAAGAAAAAAGAGTAACTGGAAAGAAATTGAGAGCTTATCTAACGGGTGAAAAAATAATTGATAAACAAAATAATTTAAGTGGATTTGATATTGACTTTAAGGCATCTATGGGAACTTACATTGATTTAAGACAAATTCTGGGTGAAAAAATCAATGAGTCAGAAATGGTAGAAGATATTATTAAAAGCATAGTTTTGTTTGGTAACGATAAGAAAATATTGAAATCAAAATTAAAGAAACACTATGAAGATAGGTTGACGGAAGATGAAATAAAGAAAATATGCAACAAAAAGCTTTCGGGATGGGGTAGATTATCAAAAGAATTATTAACAGATGTTTATAGTGCAGATAAGGAAACAGGGGAGCTTGTGAATATTATTACAGCACTTTGGGAAGACGCTTCTAACCCTAATTTAATGAATTTACTAAGCAATAATTATGAATACTTAAATGAAATAAAGAAGTATAATAGTGTGAATGGTGAAGAGGTAAATAAGATAACCTATGATATATTAAATGATTTATATGTATCCCCATCTGTAAAGCGTCAACTATGGCAAACTCTAACAATTGTAAAAGAAGTTAGAAAAGTTATGGGACATGAGCCAAAAAAGATTTTTATCGAAATGGCTAGAGGACCTGAAGAAAAGAAGAGAAGTGAGTCTCGAAAAAATAAATTGATAAACTTATATAATACATGCAAAGATGATCAGAGAAATTGGATAGGTGAGCTTAATGATAGGGATGAAGCCGCGTATCGAAGCGATAGATTGTATCTATATTATACGCAAATGGGAAAATGTATGTATAGTGGAACACCTATTGATATTGAAAAACTATTTGATCAAAATATATATGATGTTGATCATATATATCCACAGTCAAAGACTAAAGATGACAGCTTAGATAATAGAGTGCTGGTACTAAAGAATTGCAACAGTGAAAAGGGAGACAAGTATCCAATTAACAGTGATTGGCAACAAAAGCAACTTGGATTTTGGTCACTTTTGTGTAGCAAAGAATTTATATCAAAGAGGAAGTTTGATAGGTTAACACGTAAAACGGAGTTTACTGCAGATGAGCTTGCCGACTTTGTAGCAAGACAATTAGTTGAAACAAGACAAACTACAAAAGCCGCGGCAGAATTGATGGGTAAAGTTTTTAAAGATGCAGAAATAGTTTATGTAAAGGCTAAACATGTTTCCGATTTCAGACAACAATTTAATTTTGTTAAATCAAGAGATATTAACGATTTACATCATGCTAAGGATGCGTTCTTAAATATTGTTGTTGGAAATGTATACAATACAAAGTTTACAAAGAATCCTGTTAATTTTATTAAGAAGGCAGAACCTAGGAGCTACAGTTTAAATCGCATGTTTGACTTTAACGTTAGTAGAGGCGACACAACTGCATGGGTTGTAGATGATAGCAGAACAATCATTCAAGTCAAAAAGAATATGAAGAGAAATGACATTTTATTTACTAGATTATCAACTGAGACAAAAGGAGGATTTTATAATCAGCAGCTATTAAAGGCAGGTAAGGGACAAGCTCCAATTAAGAGTAAAGATCCTAGACTTCATAATATCGATAGATATGGTGGATATAATAGTGTGTCAGGTGCATATTTCTTTTTGGTGGAACATGAGGAAAAAGGTAAGCTGGTGAGGACAATTGAGTATATATCTATTGTAATGGCTAAGCAAATAACTGATATAAGTAAGCTTGAAGATTATTGTTTAACTGATTTGAAGTTAATAAACCCAAGAATATTAATAAGCAAGATTAAATATAATGCACTGTTTGAAATTGATGGATTAAGGTTGCATTTGTCTTCGAGAACAGATAAACGATTAGTGTTTAAAGGAGCACTGCCACTTGTATTAAATTATGATGAAGAAAAATATATCAAGAATTTATCTAAATATTTGGATAGATGTAAAAAGTCAAATGTAAGAGCGGGAGAATTATTAGTTACAGAGTATGATAACATATCTGATGCTCAAAACAAAAGCTTGTACGAAAGTTTGCACCAAAAATTAAAAGAAAAAAAATATAATACTAGATTGTCAGCACAAGTACCAAATGTAGAAAATGGAAAAGAGTCCTTTGGAGAATTAAATCTAGGCGAACAAGCATATTTGCTATGTGAACTATTAAAGCTGTTTGCATGTAACGTTTTAACCGCGGATTTAAGACTTATTGGCGGAGCGGGGCAAGCAGGAACGATACGTGTAGCAAAAAAATTAAATGAAAAGGCTAGGTACATCCTTATTGACCAGTCTCCAACAGGTATCTTTGAAAAGAAGATTGACCTTATGAAAATATGAGTTGGAGAACAGTAGTTATTACTCAAAGAGCCAAGCTTGATTTCAAGCTTGGCTATATGGTAATTAGAACAGATGAAATAAAAAAGGTGCATTTAAGTGAAATTAATATATTAATTGTAGAATCAACAGCAGTATCTATTACGGGTGTTCTTTTGACCGAATTAACAAAGAGAAAGATAAAGGTAATATTTTGCGATGAAAAGAGAAATCCATCTAGCACATTACTACCATTTTATGGCAGCCATGATACAAGTGGAAAAGTAAGAGAACAGATTGCATGGAGACATGAAATCAAAGAACTAGTGTGGACAGAAATTATTTCTGAGAAACTGCGTAAACAAGCTGAATTTCTAAAAGAAATTGGTGATGAAACATATAATACTATTTTAGGATATGTCGAGCAAATGCACCATTATGATGCCACAAATAGAGAAGGGCATGCAGCAAAAGTATATTTTAATTCATTATTTGGTGCCGGGTTTACAAGAACGGCGGATTTGCCTATAAATGCAGCATTAAATTATGGTTATGGAATAATTTTATCGGCATTTAGTAGAGTAATCGTGTCTAATGGATATATTACACAGCTAGGATTGTTTCACAAAAATTTATATAATGATTTCAATTTTGCATCGGATTTGATGGAACCATTTAGGGTCTTGGTTGATCGTGCTGTTTATGATATTATGCCACAAAAATTTGAGCATGAAGAGAAAATTGATATACTTAAAGTTTTAAATAAATATGTAATAATTGATGACAAAAAACAATATGTTAGCAATGCTATTAGCATATATTGCAAGAGTATATTTGAAGCATTAAATGGAAATGATATTGATTTGATAAGGTTTTATAGAAATGAGTTATAGATTTATGCGAGTTATAGTTTTTTTTGATTTACCTATGGTGACAGGGTTAGATAGAAGAGAATACTCTAGATTTAGAAAGTTTCTAATTAAATCTGGATTTGTTATGATGCAACAATCAGTATACAGCAAGATTGCATTAAATACTACAGCGGCAAATGCATTGATTGGGAACGTGAGAAAAGAGAAACCATTGCATGGTTTAGTACAAATGATGGTGATTACAGAGAAGCAATATAACAAAATAGAAGTTGTAGTAGGCGATGCTATTAATGAGGTTATTAATAGTGATGAAAGGCTATTGATATTATGAAATTAGTGCATAAAAAAATTGATCATAAGATAGATATCAAAGAAAACATTGTCAATCTATTAATCATAGAAAACAAGAAATTTTTTCGAGAAATTGCATCAGAAATATTAGGGCAAATAGATGGTCTTGAAGGGGGATTTTTGTTATTTGATGATATAATGGAACTGGAGATAAATAAAAATATTGTTGCTATTTCAGATGTTTTGAGAATAGATATTAACAATAAAAGTAATGTACTGAAATTACAAAAAGATATTGAAGGAATTGCTATGGGTGAAGAATTCTACTTAGATAGTATGGCTATTCAATCTCAAATCACTACTTTTTTGGAAAATATTGCAGTAGCAAATCATATTTCACCAATTTATGGACACAAAATTACTGTAAGTGATTTGGTTAAACTAGCTAAGGTTGAATATGAGAGCAATAACAGTGAACTGCTAGAAAGTGTTATTAACTATATTACAATTATTGCGCGATATGGTGGGATTAAATTGATAGTATTATTTAATTTGCATATGTATTTCGATAACCAAGAGATAGAAGAAATTTATAAATGTTCTTTTTATGAAAAGATAGGGTTGTTGTTAATAGAAAGTATAGATGTTGATAATATGTTAAGGGAACATGAAAATAAATTAATAATTGATAATGATTTGTGCGAAATCTAAATAAGGTGTATAATATATATAGTACTATATTGGATTACGGTGTTGTGGTGGCACTACATTTGACGTTTGAGAATGGTGTAATCTTGTATAGTAATAAAAC
>JAVWMQ010000003.1:0-52491 GCA_036637375.1 Anaerovoracaceae bacterium | reverse complement strand
GTTTGAGAATGGTGTAATCTTGTATAGTAATAAAACTGCACCGTCACCAGGTCAAATTGTAAATTGGTTTGAGAATGGTGTAATCTTGTATAGTAATAAAACAATACATAATCTCCAACCAAGCCCTCTATGGTTTGAGAATGGTGTAATCTTGTATAGTAATAAAACTCATGAATGGTACTGGCAAGCTGAACTGAAGTTTGAGAATGGTGTAATCTTGTATAGTAATAAAACAAACTTCTTGAATTTGTGAGGAAACGTTAAGTTTGAGAATGGTGTAATCTTGTATAGTAATAAAACGGAAGGACGGTACGGTGACTTGTATATTTAGTTTGAGAATGGTGTAATCTTGTATAGTAATAAAACTAATATTTAACATTGGACTACCATCTAACGCGTTTGAGAATGGTGTAATCTTGTATAGTAATAAAACAGTAAGTCGCCCCTTCTCACTTCCAACACTGTTTGAGAATGGTGTAATCTTGTATAGTAATAAAACTTAGCTCTCTTGAGTCAAACCTGCCGTCAGGTTTGAGAATGGTGTAATCTTGTATAGTAATAAAACTAAATAGTTGACAAGCAAAAAATGATATGTGTTTGAGAATGGTGTAATCTTGTATAGTAATAAAACGATGATATGTATAGCAATTGCAAAGAGCTAGTTTGAGAATGGTGTAATCTTGTATAGTAATAAAACCTCTACCCCTAAAAATAGGTTATCATCAGCGTTTGAGAATGGTGTAATCTTGTATAGTAATAAAACTTTGCATTTTTGAATATTTCGTATATGGTCGTTTGAGAATGGTGTAATCTTGTATAGTAATAAAACAGCAGCATTCGATAAGATAAAAGTGAGATAGTTTGAGAATGGTGTAATCTTGTATAGTAATAAAACTGAGGTTGTCCTAACCCTCAATGATAATGGGTTTGAGAATGGTGTAATCTTGTATAGTAATAAAACAAATTTGAAATAGATTGCACCACGATTTGGGTTTGAGAATGGTGTAATCTTGTATAGTAATAAAACATGAATACTTTTACTGCTCAAGTTGTGACGGTTTGAGAATGGTGTAATCTTGTATAGTAATAAAACGCAGCATTGGCATATAAATGTACAAATCACGTTTGAGAATGGTGTAATCTTGTATAGTAATAAAACTTCGTGCATAATCTCATAAGCCTCTTCAACCGTTTGAGAATGGTGTAATCTTGTATAGTAATAAAACCGAAACAACCTAGAGAGTGGTGAGGTAGTCGTTTGAGAATGGTGTAATCTTGTATAGTAATAAAACCTACAAGCTATACCAATGCGGTGGACAAGGGTTTGAGAATGGTGTAATCTTGTATAGTAATAAAACATTGAAATTGATGGCAAAACTAAAGAGGTCTTTCATATGGTGTAACCCTCGATAGCAACAATGCTTCTTACAAATCACAAGTATTTTATTACTAAGAACAACTTAATAGCAACCACAAAGGAGCTGTTTAGGCTTCTTTTTTGTCCAACAAAATACCTAACGATGCAAACAACCCAGTCAACATCAAATTTTTTCCTTAAGATATCTTAATAATCATTTATTTTTATACTTATTATGTTAAAATAAGTTGAGTTAGAGAGACAAATATTAATTATAGTGATAAATAAGGGGAAAAAATGAAAAGAATAATTAGCGTAGCACTAGCAATGGTTCTAGTAGTCAGCTTAGCAAGCTGTGGCAAAGAAAAACAAGGAATGACAATTAATGAAGATAAACTGATTGTAGGTATGGAACTAGCATATCCGCCTTTTGAAACTAAAGATAAAGCAGGAGATCCAATAGGAATTAGTCCGGATTTTGCAAAAGCTTTTGGGGAGTACATTGGCAAAGAAGTAGAGATTGTTAATACATCATGGGATGGATTAATACCATCTCTTGAAACAAACAAAGTAGATATGGTAATGTCATCAATGACCATTACAGACGAGAGAAAGGATACGGTTGACTTTAGTGAGCCTTATGCAAATGCAATGCTTGCATTTTTGTTAAACAAGAATACAGATGTCAAAAATGTCAAAGAGCTAAATAAAAAAGGTAAGGTTATAGCAGTTAAGACAGGATCAACTGGCGCTCTATTTGCGGACAAAAATTTGAGCAATGCAAAGATTGTTAAACTTGCAGACGAAAGCGCTTGCGTTACAGAAGTAGCTCAAGGCAAGGCAGATGGTTTCATATATGACCAATTAACTATTTACAGGAATAATCAAAGAAACGAAAATAGCACAAAGACACTGTTTATTAAAGAACAAAAGCCAGAACAGTGGGGAGTGGCAGTCAAAAAAGGCAATAAGGAGCTTCAGAGCAAGTTAAATGAATTTATTGCTAAGTATACCAAAGACGGTGGCTTTGACAAGCTAACTGATAAATATTTAAAGAAAGAAAAGGCAGCATTCGAGGCAAAAGGCTTTAAGTGGTTTTTTGATATCAAGTAGATAAAAGGTAGTTTATGATTTTTACAGTTAAAAAAAATGAGGAAGTTTCGTTAATTAAAAAGTCTTTTAACGTTGTATTTGTAGCCATGGTGTTAATTGCAATTATGTGGAGCTTTTTGTTAGCAATAAGTGATAGTTTAGACTTTTCATTTATTGGGAATTTCAAGGATAGAATTTGGCAAGGATTTTGGATGACATTATCTCTTAGCTTGATGAGTTTAGTTTTGAGTTTAATACTGGGAGTTACAGCAGCAGTGTGCCAAAATTCGGGTATACTTCCTTTGAAATATTTGGCTTTAGTCTATGTAAAGATAATTAGAGGTACGCCACTAATTATGCAGATTTACTTGTTCTATTATATAATTGGAACAGCTTGGGGTGTAGATAACCGATTTATTTCAGGTGTCATTATATTATCTGTTTTTGAGGGAGCTTACATATCAGAAATTATTAGAGGGAGCTTGCTTGGAATTGATAGCATTCAAATTGAGGCGGCAAAGGCTGTTGGGTTTAACAAGAACCAAACAATTAAGCATGTTATAATGCCGCAGTTATTGGCTAGAACAGTTCCAGCATTGACAGGACAGTTCGCCTCAATTGTAAAGGATTCGTCGCTTCTATCGACTATTGCTGTGATTGAATTAACACAGACAATGCGCGAGATTAGTGCGGACAATTTCAAATTATTTGAGTGTTATATGTTTCTTGGAATTTTGTACTTGTGCATTACAATGCCACTATCACTTATTTCAGATAAACTAGAAAGCAGGTTTGATTATGAAAATTAATGTAAAGTCATTAGTCAAAGCATATAACAAAAAAGTTGTTTTAGATGGATTAAATCTGACAGATGAAATTAATACCTTGGCAATTATTGGACCATCAGGTTGTGGCAAATCTACATTTTTGAGGATTTTGGCTGGGCTTGAAATCTTTGATCAAGGAGCATTAGAGGTGGATGGAGAAAGTCTACCAACTAAAGAAAATTTATTAATTGAATATAGACGTAAAATTGGATTTGTTTTTCAAAAGGAAGGCTTATTCAAACATATGACAGCAATAGAAAATATTATTAGACCATTAGTTGTTGTGCATAATATAGATAGGCAAGAGGCAACAAAAATGGCTATGGATCTTCTTGAAAGGTTTGGACTTTTGGAGGAGGCAAACAAATATCCGTCACAGCTTAGCGGAGGGCAGCAGCAGAGAATTTCAATTGCTAGAGCTATTGCACCAATGCCTAAGCTGCTATTACTTGATGAACCTACATCGGCACTGGATCCAGAATATACTACAGAAGTTTTGGATATGATTAATGAACTAAAGAAAAGCGACATAAAGTTTATTATTGTAACCCACGAAATGGGTTTTGCACGTCATGCCTGTGAAAAAGTAGCATTTATATCAAATGGTGTAATTAGTGAATTTGGGAGTAGCGATGAAGTTTTTGCTAATCCTAAGACAGATGAATTAAAGAAGTTTTTGGGGAAATTATTGGAGTGGAATGTATGAGTATAGGTGTTTTATATGAGTCAAAAGAATGGTCTTCATTTGTATTAAAAAAGTATATTGAGGAGCTTGGTGTATCGTGCGAACTTATTGACCTTCAAGAAGATGTTAAAATTGAGGAGATAACTAAACACAAATTAATCGTAAATAGGATTTTTGCAAGTAGTGTTTTTAGAATGCACAAAGAGGCGTTAGATAAAATGCCAGAGATAATCAACATTATTGAGGATAAGGGGATTCCATTATTCAATGAGGGCAAGGCACATTTTTTTGAAATAGACAAAAGATATGCTACGGAATTTTTGCATAGCAATAATATTCCTGCACCTAAAATTCTCAATGAGCCTTCATATCCTATGATTATTAAACCAAACTGCGGTGGGAGAACGACGTACACTTTTGTTGTGAGGGATAAGGAAACCTTTGAGGGGTTAGAATTACCCGATATGGATATGTTAATGGAAGAATACGTTGAGCCAACCAAGGGATTTGTAACTAGAGTTGAGATAATCGGTGGAGAGATTTTTTCTGTAATGAAGAGGAGTGTTACAAGTGATGGTTTGAGTGCTTATCATTTGGGCTCTAAATATGAGCATTATTATGATTGCCAAGGGGAAATACTTGAGAGCTGCAAGAATGCAGCTAAATTGATGGGAATATTTTGTGGTAGCATGGATGTAATTGAAAGTGAGGGGCGATTTGCAATTATAGATGTAAATAGTGTTTCAAATGCATCGGAGGATAATATAGAGGAATTTGGTTTTGACTTAATGCTAGAAATGGCTAAGTATATAGTTAAGGAGTATTTGAAGGAATAAAGAATAGGAAGGAATAGGTATAGTTATGAAAAAAAGGATTTGTTTATTTATTTGTATTATACTTGTGTTAACGCAGACGGCAGTGGCCTTTAGTGCAAATACAGGTGACAGAGAAGAAGTTTACCAAACAAGTTTGACAACAGCAGAATCAAAAAAGATTGATACTAAATATGTAAATTATGATTTTGGAAAAAGAGTTGTCAAAAAACCAAGCAAAAAAAGGCATGATTCGCCGTACAGGCTTAGAGGGATAATGTCTTATCCAAAGAGTCAAAAGGGCAAGCTTAAACCTATAATTATTTTGCATGGTCAACATGATAATGACAATCTAAGAAGGTATGATGTAGGGTTTAAGTATCTTGTGGATTATTTAGGACAAAACGGATATCTTGGTATTTCAATTGATATAAATTCAGCATATCATTGGGCAAACGGAGATAATGAGGACAGATATAGAACGCCTTTCATCTTTGAAGAACAAATGAAGATTTTAAAGAAGTTAAACAAAGGGATGAAAAACAAATACGGCATTAAGTTAAAAAACAAGATTGACTTTAATAATGTAATGCTACTTGGTCATTCAACAGGTGGAACTTTGATATTTGACCTTGCCAAGGAGCAGCAAAAATATGGAATGAAAGTAAAGAGTATGTTTGCGCTTGCACCATCAGATAATTTTGTTGGAATGAAATTTAATGTAAAAACAGATAGCATAAATTTCCTAGTTCCTGAGTTTGATGGAGATGTTGTTGCACATGATGGCTTTGGTATTTATGAAAAAATTAGAAAGTCAACTAATCAAAAAAAGAACAGTGCAGTATTGTTAAGGTATGCAAATCATAATTATTTCAACACAATTGTAAAGATTAATGATGCCGAAGGTATCCCAGTTGACAAAACTAAGCAGATTAAAGCACAGACTCAACGTGACTTTTTGAACAAATATACGGTTAGTTTAGCTAAGGCAACTTTAGATGGGAATGAAGAAAACACTATTTTTGATAATAATTTAAAGAATATTGAAACCATAGACAATCTAAAGGTATTTACAAGTATTTCTAAAAATGGTGGTAAGGTACTTGTTTCTGATTCGGATAAACCAAGTTTCATGACACCAAAAGTTACTAGAGAATCTCTAATTGATGCAACTACAGAGAAGCATGATACTGCTGATGGATTGGTGATACCAGTACTTGGTGGAAACAAAACTAAAGTCGAAAGATATACTTATGAAACTGAGGGACAGGGTATTAAATTTGATTTAAAAGATCAGGACTTAACAATGTTTAATGAAATTACTCTAAGGCTTACAATTGACCCTTCCATGAAACAAAACAAAAAGAGGAATTCTCAGGGGTTAACCGTTGTATTAGAAGATATTAATGGCAAAAAAGCAAAAGTAACAATTCCGCCAAAGAGTAACTTAATAGATTATCCTGATGGTGATATGTACAAAATTGAAAACTCAAAGGATGAAATTATAGAAATCTTTGATGGAAGAACTTTTTTGAAGCAAATTAGAATTCCAGTTTCAATGTTCAAGGATATTTCTATGGCAAGTTTAAAAACCATAGGAATTGATTTTGACCAAACTTCAAGTGGATCAATAGCCCTAAGAGAAATTGTCGCTTTTTAACAAAACTTAACAAAGCTTAATATAATTTGTTAAAAGATAACAAATTATATCTTGACATTTAGTGTTAAGGTATATAAACTAAAGGGGTACGTTGCTGGAGAGTAACGTATAGGTGTTGATGAAACCGTCTATTTGAGAAAGGTTTTACAGAGAATGGGAGTTAGGTGAGAGTCCCAAAACAAATCAATTAGTGTATCAGTTCGGAGCCTAAAATTTAATACTACAAGTGGCAAATAGAATATTTGCAACTAGGGTGGTACCGCGGTTAATTTCGTCCCTAATCTATTACTAGATTGGGGACTTTTTTTATTAGACTTATAAATAATAGGATATAGGAGAGAAGATATGTTTAAGAATTTATCAGAAAAACCAATAGCTCAGCTACAAAACGAGCAAGCTGACCTATGGGAAAAAGAAGACCTGTTACATAGATGTGTAACAACGCGTAAAGGAAGTGACTCTTTTGTATTTTTTGAAGGGCCTCCAACTGCAAATGGTAGACCAGGAATACACCATGTAATTGCGAGAACACTTAAAGACTCAGTGTGTCGTTACAAGACTATGCAGGGATTTGAAGTTAAACGTAAGGCTGGATGGGATACACATGGTTTGCCTGTTGAAATCGAAGTTGAAAAGCAGCTTAATATGAGTGGCAAACAGGATATTGAGAAATACGGTATCAAAGAGTTTAACGAAAAGTGTAAGGAATCTGTTTTTTCATATGAAAGTATGTGGAGAGAAATGACAAAGAGAATGGGATATATCATTGATTTGGATAACCCATATATTACACTTGATAATGATTATATTGAATCATGTTGGTGGATTATCAAAGAGTTTTTCAAGGCTGAAATGATTTATGAAGGACACAAAATTCTTCCATATTGTCCAAGATGCGGAACTGGACTTGCTTCCCATGAAGTAGCACAAGGTTACAAGGAAGTAAAAGTTTTGACACTTACTGCTAAATTTAAGAGAGTTGATGCTGATGAATATTTCCTAGCATGGACAACAACACCTTGGACACTTGCATCTAACGTTTCAATTACAGTTGGACCTGATGTTGACTATGTTAGAGCTAAGGTTACAGAAGGTAGTGAAGAAGGGAAAGTTTTTTATGTTGCTAAGGTTCTTGCAAATAAGGTTCTTGGTGAAGGTAAATATGAAGTACTAGCTGAACTAAAAGGTAAAGATTTAGAATACATGGAATATGAACAGCTAATGCCGTTTGTAAAAGCTGACAAAAAAGCATTTTTCGTTACTTGTGCAGATTATGTTACAGTAGAGGACGGAACTGGACTTGTACATACAGCACCTGCATTTGGTGAAGATGACTATAACACTGGTAGGAGATATGATTTACCTGTATTAAATCCTGTTGATGAAGAAGGTAAGTATACAGAAACACCATGGAAAGGATCTTTTGTAATGGAAGATGGCCTTGATGTTGAAATCGTAAAATGGCTAGCAGCTGAGGACAAAATTTACTCAAAAGAAAAGGTAGTACATAACTATCCACATTGTTGGAGATGTGGTACTCCACTTGTATACTATGCAAAGCCTAGCTGGTACATTGAAATGAGCAAGCTAAAGGATGAACTTGTTGCAAATAACAATACTGTAAACTGGTTCCCTGACTTTGTTGGTGAAAAGAGATTTGGAAACTGGATTGCAGATGTAAAGGACTGGGCAATCTCAAGAAATAGATATTGGGGAACTCCAATTCCTGTATGGAGATGTGAGTGTGGACATTTAGAATGTATTGGAAGTAGAGAAGAACTTGTTGCAAAAGCGCAAGAAGGTATTACTTCTGAAATCGAACTTCACAGACCATATGTTGATGATGTTCATTTAACTTGTGAGAAGTGTGGCAAAACTATGAATAGAATACCAGAAGTTATGGACTGCTGGTTTGACAGTGGAGCAATGCCATTTGCACAACACCATTACCCATTTGAAAACAAGGAAAGATTTGATGAAGAACTTTTCCCAGCAGATTTCATTTGCGAGGGTATAGACCAAACTAGAGGTTGGTTCTACTCATTAATGGCTATTTCTACATTTATAAAGGGCAAAGCACCATACAAGAATGTTTTAGTTAATGACCTTATTCTTGACAAAAATGGCAAGAAAATGAGTAAGTCAAAGGGTAATACCGTTGATCCATTCCAGCTATTTGATAAGTATGGAGCAGATGCGACTAGATGGTATTTACTTCACACATCACCAGCTTGGTCACCTACAAAATTTGACGAAGATGGACTTATTGAAATTGTGAGTAAATTCTTTGGAACTATTAAGAATGTATACAACTTCTTTGTACTTTATTCAAACCAAGATGATATTGATGTTGCATCACTTGAAGTTCCTTACGAAAACAGACCAGAGCTTGATAGATGGATTATCTCAAAATACAACAATGTAATCAGAGAAGCAACAGCAGAAATGGATAAATTTGACCATATGAGAACTGTTCGCAAAATTCAAGATTTTGTAAATGAGGATTTGTCAAATTGGTACATCAGACGTGCAAGAAGACGTTTCTGGGGCGAAGAGTTAACTGAGGACAAGAAGTCAGTTTACGCAACTACATACGAAGTGCTAGTTGGAGTTTCTAAGTTAATTGCACCATTTGCACCATTTATTGCTGATGAAATGTTCATCAACTTAACAGGGGAAGAATCAGTACATTTAGCTTACTATCCAAAAGCAAACGAAGACTTAATTGACAAAAAGGTTGAAGAAAGAATGGACCTTGTTAGAGATTTAGTTGGACTTGGTAGAGGAACTAGAGAAAAAGAAAAAATCAAGGTAAGACAGCCATTGTCTGAAGTATTAGTTGATGGTAAATACGAACCACTTATCAGCGATTTAACTCCTCTAATTTGTGAAGAACTTAATGTTAAAAAAGTTGAATTTGCAGTTGATTTAGGGGAATACATGAACTACAGCTTGAAGCCAAACTTCAAGGTAGCAGGACCAACACTAGGTGGCAAAATCAAGGCATTTGCTTCTGCGCTTGCTAAAGTTGACCCAGTTGAATTTGCAGCTGGAAATACTGTAACTATGTATATTGATGGCGAAAACTTTAACGTTACACCTGAAATGGTTGATGTTAGAATTGAAGCAAAAGATGGATTTGCAGTAGCAATGGAAAACAATATCTTTACAATTCTAGATACATCTCTAAGCAAAGAGCTAATTGATGAAGGTCTAGCTAGAGAAATAGTATCAAAAATTCAGCAGCTGCGTAAGCAAAATGACTTTGAGATGATGGACAATATTGAAATTTCATTAAATCCTGACGAAGAAGTAAAAGCAGCAGTAGAGCTTCACAAAGAATATATCATGAGCGAAACTCTTGCAAAAGCGATTAAGTACGAAGAAGTTTCTGAAACATTTGACATTAATGGTCATGAAACAGGAATTAACGTTACTAGACTTTAAAATAATTTAAGCTATAATAAAATGACTGCAGTAGTTACTATTGCAGTCATTTTGATATAATACATAAATATAAGAACTGAAATACCAATTGATTTATGGTATAATGTGAAAAAGCAGTTATTGAAGATATGGGGCAAGAAATGATAGATTTAAAAGGAATGACTTTGCAAGAATTGGAAGAATTCTTTAGCGAAATCGGTGAAAAGAAGTTTAGAGCCAAGCAGGTGTTTGAATGGATATATAAGGGTGCAACAAGTTTTGATGAAATGACTAATTTGTCAAAAGATTTAAGAGAGAAGCTGGGGAGAGTAGCTTATATTTCAAATCTGCAAATTGATGTTGTGCAGCATTCAATTAAAGATGGAACACGCAAATACTTATTTGTTCTTCCAGATGGCAATATGATTGAAAGTGTATTTATGAAATATAAATATGGGAATTCAATATGTGTTTCAAGTCAAGCTGGGTGTCGTATGGGATGTCGTTTTTGTGCATCAACAATTGGTGGATTAAGGAGAAACTTGACACCAGGCGAAATAATTGACCAGCTTATTTGTGCAGAACGTGAAACCGGAGAAAAGATTGGACATATTGTTGTAATGGGTACAGGGGAACCATTTGACAATTACGAAAATTTAAGTAAGTTTATACAGATAGCAAATAAAAAGGAAGGGCTAAACATAGGAATGAGAAATATAACCGTTTCTACATGTGGTGTTGTTCCTATGATTGAGAAATTTGCTGAGGATTTTCCACAGGTTAATTTAGCAATTTCGCTACATGCGCCAAATGACAGTATTAGAAGTAGTATGATGCCAATAAATAATAGATATAAGATTGATGAATTAATTAGAGCATGCAAAAGTTATATAGCAAAAACCAATAGAAGAATTACTTTTGAATATACTTTGGTTTCGGGCAAAAATGACAGTTCTAAAGACATTGATCAATTAATTGGTCTTGTTAGGGGAATTAATTGTCATGTGAATTTGATTCCGCTAAACAAGGTTAGTGAAAACGAGCTAACAGCAAGTAACAGGCAAGTTGCAGAGACAATTTCAAAACGATTAACTGATGCTGGAGTAACAGCAACTGTTAGAAGAGAGCTTGGAGCAGATATTGATGCAGCTTGTGGTCAGCTTCGATTAGGTAAAAAAGCATAGAATAAAAGACAATCAATTAAAGTGAAATGTTAAACAAAAATGACTGTGAAATATCACAGTCATTTTATTTATATAATTATTTGCTTTCTTTTAGGACTTCTACTAAGAATTCCCAAACTCTCTTAACTGAGGCAATATCCATACTTTCATCTGGTGTATGAACATCTCTAAGATCAGGTCCAATAGAAATGCAATCAAGATCTTTGATTTTTTGTGCAAACATACCACATTCAAGTCCTGCGTGAATGGCTTCTATTACAGGTGGTTTGCCATATTGTTTTTCAAATACTTTTATCATTAGATCTCTAAGGCTTGAATCCTTCATATATTCCCAGCCAGGATATGCTCCATCAAGGACAATTGTTCCTCCAAAAGCCTTAGTCATTGCTGAAACTTTTTGAGCTATATATGATGTTCTACTATCAACAGCACTTCTAATTGCTGATGTTAGAGATAGACTATCATCAGTTAGTTTTGCAATTCCTAAGTTAATAGAAGTTTCAACTAATCCATCAATTTCAATGCTCATATTTTGAACGCCCTGAGGATAGTTTAGCAAGAATGCAGCCAAAGCTGCTGTATCTTTAACTGTTACTGCATCAACATTAATTTCATCTCCAGAAACAGCTTGAATGTTAATGTTGCCATCTGAAACTCTGAATTCATGTTTAATTGTTTTTGCAAGAGCATCAATAATATCAATAGCCTTAGCAAGGTTGTCCTTAGAAACTATGATTTCAGAAACAGATTCTTTGGTAATTACATTGTCAGCAGACCCGCCTTCAAGTGATACTAAATTAAAATCAATTTCATCTGATAGGGTATAAAGAATTCTACCCATTAGGATACTAGCATTTGCACGTTCCTTGTGAATTTCCATTCCTGAATGACCACCAATTAGTCCTGCAACTTTAATTTTGATGCTATTGCCAGTAGAATTTTGTCTTGTAACTGGAATCGTGCTAATTGCAGTTACGCCTCCAGCACAGCTAACTGTAAATATGCCTTCATCTTCTGAGTCGATGTTAATGAATTTCTTGCCTTTTAGCATAGATACATCTATTGATTCAGCGCCAAAAAGTCCTGTTTCTTCATCAGTTGTAAATACTGCTTCAATACGTGGATGAGCCAAGTCATCACTTGCTAAAACAGCCATTTCCATGGCAACAGCGATACCGTTATCTCCGCCAAGTGTAGTTCCATCGGCTGTCAAAATATCACCGTCTAACTTTAATTTTAGGCCATCTTTTGTAAAATCAAAGTCTACGCCACTTTCTTTTTCACAAACCATATCAATATGTCCTTGCAGGATTATAGGTTCTGCAGATTCATAGCCCTTTGTTGCTTCTTTAATAATAATTACGTTGTATGCTTCATCTTGGTAATGTTCAAGTCCAAGCTCTGTTGCAAATTTTACAAGGTAATCACTTAGTTGTTTTTCGTTTCGTGAACCATGAGGTATTGCGCAAATATCTTCAAAATATCCAAGCACTGCCTTTGGTTCTAAATTTTCAAGTATTCTCATTTGTTGTACCTTCTTTCTTTTTCATCACTGGAATTATACCACGTTTTTGCATTAAATAATAGTATTAAAGTCGAGAGGCACATTCGACACCAATTGACAAGAAACCATTATTTGTTGCATTTGCTTTGAAGGCAGATCCACGATTATCCCAAACAATGTCGTCTAGGTTATCCTGAGAATAAAAAATTTGTCCAAAAACTATATTTCTAAATTGTGCAACTGCTTGGAGAGCTGTAAATTCCATATCCACAACAGTGCATCCGAGTTTCTTGCGTGAAATAAGCTTACTTTTGGTTTCTCTATATAATGCATCTGTAGTCCATGCTTTGCCAAGTGTATAAGGGTAATTTAAACTATCTAAGGTTGATTTGATTGAGTCAATAGCCAAAGTATTACCGTATATTTCATCGCTTGGCGGCAAATAATGGTAGCTAGTACCCTCATCTCTAATTCCTGATGTAGGGATTACAATTTTTCCAAGAGGTATTGATTTATCTAAAACACCACAAGAACCCATGGCAATAAGTTTCTTTACTCCAAAAGCAATGGCTTCTTCAAGCTGCATTGAGGCGCAAGGTGCACCAACACGAAATAGCATTAGAGCAATCGGTTTATTGTTATAATTGATTTTATATATAGGCAGAGGCCCTTCCTCAGTCTTAAATGCGGCAATTTCTGTGCCATCCCAAAGTTCTACTAGCTTATCTAGAAGTTTTTTTGAGAAGCAAGCAAGACCAATCTCGGGGAAATTATCAATCTTTTTGATAATTCTGTGTGGTTCGATTATTGCACTTTTATCTGTATCAAAATCTTTATAAAACATTGTGTACCTCCATTATTTTAACATCTACATTATACTATAATTCATAGTGGCTAAAAAGTAAATTTATATAGATGGCTTACTATAGCATAAATTTGTCTTGAAAAGAAAAATTCAGCAAGCTATAATGAGTTAAATGGTTTTGGAGAGGAGAGTTTAAATGAAAATAATTAGATACAAAAACGAAGGCATAAGTAACATAGGAATTTTAACAGAGATTGATGGAAAGAGTTTTGTTTCAAAACTTAAAGTAGACCATATTGATGATTTGTTTACCATGAATGAGGGTGAGTTAGAGAAACTTTATGAAGACGCAAAATTCACAGAGCCACAGATAGAGAGCGAAACGGTGGAATTTGAGCCAGTAATAATTAGACCTAATCAGGATGTTATTTGCCTTGGAATAAATTATGCTGCCCACGCAATAGAAAGTGCTAGATTTAAAAAAGAAGCATTTGGCAAAGAACGCAAAAAGCCAATTTATTTCAGCAAGAGAGTTAATAGATTTGTAGGTGACAAAGAGGTTATTGATGGACACTTTGATATTGTAGATAGCCTTGACTATGAGGCAGAATTAGCCGTTATTATTGGCAAACCTGCCAAAAATGTAAGCGCTAGTGATGCCAAAGAATATATCTTTGGCTATACAATTTTAAATGATATGAGTGCGAGAAATTTACAAACGGAACATATACAGTGGTACTTTGGTAAAAGTTTAGACGATTTTACACCACTTGGTCCTGCTATTGTAACTAGAGATGAGTTTAGCTTCCCTCCGGAGCTAGATATTAAATCATATGTAAATGGAGAATTAAGACAAAACAGCAATACTAGGATGCTGATTACTTCTATTTCTGAAATTATAGCAGAGTTATCAAAAGGTATAACTCTTATGCCTGGAACTATAATTGCGACAGGGACACCTGAAGGAGTTGGAATGGGATTTGTACCACCAAACTTCCTAAATAAGGGGGATGAAGTAGCATGTTACATAGAAGGTATTGGAACAATTACAAACAAGATTAAATAAATATTGACAAAGCTTGTATTGTTTTGGTAAGATAATTAAAGAATGTGCAAAGCCACATGAAGGGGTACACCACCACGGGTGTAGTTTTCTTCATGTGGTTTTTTTTTTATTATGGAGGTGATAATTTGGTAACGATTAATGGTCAAAAATATCAGCTTGCAGATGGCATAAAAGTAAGCGAGTATTTGGAAACAGAAGGTATTGATAAAGGTACAATAGCAATCGAACTTAATGGTGAGATTTTGCCTAAGTCAAGATACGAAGAAACTGTCTTATCTGATGGAGATAAAATTGAAATTGTAAACTTCGTTGGAGGTGGTTGATTTGTCTTTAAGTGAAAAAGAATGGAAAGAAGTCTTAATAATGAGACATGGTGTGGATGTTCAGGAACAAATATCAAGAGGAACGGTAGCCATAGCTGGAATTGGCGGATTAGGGTCTAACATTGCTGTAGCTCTTGTGAGGCTTGGTATAGAGAAACTTCATATTTTGGATTTTGATGTTGTAGAACCGTCAAATTTGAATAGACAGGTTTACCTCCAAAAACATTTGGGCATGGCGAAAGTTGATGCTCTGGAAGATTTTTTGAAGGAGATTAATCCACATGTAGAAGTAAAAAAGACAAAGGTAAGAATATCAAGTGAAAATGTAAAGGAATTGTTTAAGGACGAAGATATTATTTGTGAGGCTTTTGATGTTAAGGAAAGCAAAGGAATGTTAGTTAATGAGCTTATTGAGAATTTCCCGGATAAATATATAGTATCAGCATCAGGTATGGGCGGATATACAAGTGGAAATGACATAACAACACGCAAGTTTGGCAAAAATCTATTTGTTTCTGGAGATGGAAACAGTGATATAGCCAAGGGCGATATATTAATGGCACCAAGGGTAGCAATCTGTGCAAACCACCAAGCCAACGTGGTTTTGAGGTTGTTACTAGGTATAACTGAAGCATAATTTTGAAGGAGTAAGAAAATGAAAAACGACAAATTAATAATTGGAAATCACGAGTTTAATTCAAGATTTATTCTTGGCTCAGGTAAATATAATATAGATTTAATTGAAGCTGCAATTAAATCAGCAGAGGCTGAAATAATTACACTAGCTTTGAGAAGAACAAATACACAAAGTAGCGAAAATATAATGGAACATATTCCACAAAACATAACAGTTTTACCAAATACATCTGGAGCGAGAAATGCTGAGGAGGCTGTTAGAATTGCAAGACTAGCTAGGGAAATAGGTTGCGGAGATTTTGTTAAGATTGAAGTTATCAAAGACTCTAAATATCTATTACCAGACAACTATGAAACAATTAAGGCAACTGAAATTTTGGCAAAAGAAGGGTTTATTGTAATGCCATACATGTACCCAGATTTAAATGTTGCTAGGGATTTAGTAAATGCTGGAGCTGCAGCAATTATGCCACTTGGAGCTCCTATTGGAACAAACAAAGGCCTTTGTACAAAAGATTTCATTAGAATTCTAGTTGATGAAATAGATCTTCCAATTATTGTTGATGCAGGTATTGGCAAACCTTCACAAGCATGTGAAGCTATGGAACTTGGTGTTGATGCAATTATGGCAAACACTGCAATTGCAACTGCAGGCGATATTGCAATGATGGCTGAGGCTTTTAAGGATGCAATTAATGCAGGTAGAAAAGGTTACTTAGCTAAGCTTGGTAGAGTTGTTGAGGGTAGAGCTGTTGCATCTTCACCTTTGACAGGATTTTTGGAAGGCTAGGTGAGTGACATGGAATTTGAAGTGAGAGACGTAAAGAGAACAAACCATATGGAATACCAAGAAGGTATGGAAATTCTAGAAGATAATTCGATATATGATGAAGTTATAAGCAAGATGAATGGATATGATTACAGCCTATATACTGCAGCTGATGTGGAGAATGCGCTTAACAAGGATTATTTGAGTCACGATGACTTTGCAGCACTTTTGTCACCTGCGGCAGAACCCTTTATTGAGGAAATGGCACAAAGAGCCAAAGAAGAAACAATGAAACATTTTGGAACATCAATATATCTATTTACACCAATTTACATTGCAAACTATTGCGAAAATTATTGTATTTACTGTGGATTTAACTGCTACAACAAGATTCAAAGAGCTAAGCTGACCTTAGAAGAAATCGAAGTTGAAATGAAAGCAATTGCTAAATCTGGGCTTGAAGAAATATTGATTTTGACAGGGGAAAGCAAAAAGATGTCTGATATTAAATATATTGGAGAAGCTTGTAAAATTGCCAAAAAATATTTCAAAATGACAGGACTAGAAATTTATCCAGTTAATACAGAGGAATATAAATACTTACATGAATGTGGTGCGGACTTTGTAACTGTGTTCCAAGAAACTTATAATAGTGATAAATATGAAACACTTCATTTAGCTGGGCACAAAAGAGTATTCCCATATAGATTTAATGCGCAGGAACGTGCTATTAGAGGTGGCATGCGCGGTGTTGGATTTGCTGCCTTGCTAGGCCTTGATGATTTCAGAAAGGATGCTTTTGCAACAGGACTACATGCGGCATTAATACAGAGGAAGTACCCTCATGCTGAAATAGCAATTTCATGTCCAAGACTTTGTCCAATAATTAATAATGACAAGATTAATCCAAAAGATGTACATGAAAAACAATTATTGCAGGTTATAACAGCATATAGAATCTTTTTACCATTTGCAAATATTACTATTTCAACTAGGGAATCTGCTGAATTTAGGGATAATGTTATTGGAATTTCTCCTACAAAAATTTCTGCAGGAGTTAGCACTGGTATTGGATCTCATTCCGAAGAAGTTGTTGATAAGGGTGATGTGCAATTTGAAATTTCTGATGCTAGAACTGTTGAGGAAATATATGAGGCAATAAAGCAAAAAGGCTTGCAGCCTGTTCATAACGATTATGTGTATGTTTAAAAAAATTGCAATGACCAATAGGAAGATTTCAAAACGACCGTTGGTAAAGCAAATAGCGTTTTTAATAGAGCAAGGGATAGACACCTTTATATTAAGAGAAAAGGATTTATCTAAAGATGAATATATTGGTTTGGCAAGGGAAGTTTTGGCTGTTTGCATGGACAAAGGAGCTAACCTTATACTACATAACTTTGTAGAAGTTGGTAAAATAATTTCTTGCAAATCAATTCATTTGCCTTTGGATGTACTAATAAATATACCAAAAGATACTCTTGATTACTATGATATTATAGGTTGTTCGTGTCATAGTATAGAGGAGGGTATACTCGCACAAAACCTTGGTGCAACGTATATTTCCATAGGAAATATTTTTGAAACAAGTTGCAAAAATGGTCTAAAAGGAAAAGGCACAGAGTTAATTATCAGAGTTAAAGACAAAGTGGAAATTCCAGTTTATGGGTTGGGCGGTATAACCTCTAACAATATTGACGAAATTGTGAAATCAGGTGCTGATGGAGCAATAATAATGAGTGGATATATGGAAGCATAATTAAAGATTATACTTGAGAAATTGAGTAATAAAATAGCAATCTTCTAATAGTTAGGAGGTTGCTGTTTTTATTTATTAACAATTGCTAGTATAATATTCTGTATAAAAAAAATTAAAAAAGTTTGACAAAGTTTTTTTTTATGATATACTTTGATAGTCAAAATAATTAGTGTTCAAAATAATCAATATTCAAAATAATAATATATCAAAGAATTTTGAAAGGAAGGTTTTAATGATTGGAAGGATTTGTGGTACGGGAAAAGCAGTACCTAAAAAAATATTAACAAACGATGATTTAACCAAAATAATAGATACAAGTGACGAGTGGATAAAAGAGAGAACAGGCATAAGTCAAAGACATATAATTCAAGATGAAACAACAACATCACTAGCACAAGAAGCAGCAAAACAGGCACTAAATAATAGCGGACTTAATGGCGAAGACATTGATATGATTATTGTTGCTACAGTAACGCCAGATGTATTAGTACCAAGCGTTGCATGTTATGTTCAAGAATTTATTGGCGCCAAAAATTCATTTTGCTTAGATATTAATGCTGCATGTGTAGGATTTTTGATGGCATTTAATATGGCACAAAATGCAATAGCAAGTGGAACCTGCAAAAATGCTTTAGTAATTGGAGCAGAATCCTTGTCCACAATTGTAAATTGGGAGGATAGATCAAGTTGTACATTATTTGGAGATGGAGCAGGCGCAGCTGTACTAAAGGGTGAAGAAGGAGATAGTCCTATATCATTAATGTATACAGATGGTAGTCGTGGTGATTTCTTAAAATGTGAAACAAGAAGACAAAGCAATTGGCAAGAAAGAGAAGAGCTAAAAGCAACATATTTAAGTATGGGCGGACAAGATGTTTTTAGATTTGCAACAAAAGAAGTACCAAAGAGTATTTATAACGTATTAGATAAGGCTGGTGTTAGTGCAGATGATATAGATTATTTCGTGTTACACCAAGCAAACAAAAGAATTGTAGAAACTATCGCAAGAAGAATGCGATTGGATCTTGATAAATTCCCTATGAATATCGGGACTTACGGCAATACCTCATCAGCAAGTATACCTTTGCTATTGGCAGATATGGACTTAAATGGCCAAATAAAAAAAGGAATGAAACTTGTTATTGCAGGATTTGGCGGAGGACTGACATGGGGAGCAAGCTATGTTGAAATTTAAAAGATAAAGGAGATTTAAAATGTTTGAAAAGATTAAAGAATTAGTAGTAGAAGGATTAGGTGTTGATGAAAGTTTAGTTACTTTAGAAGCTAAATTTAAAGAGGATTTAGGAGCTGATTCACTTGATTTAGTTGAACTTGTTATGACACTTGAAGATGAATTTGATGTGGAAATACCTACAGATGACTTAGGGCAGATCCTAACAGTTGGAGATGCGATTAACTATATTAATAACAAGAAAGAGGCATAATATGCATACTGAGATTACTAAATTACTGAAAATTGAATATCCAATTATTCAGGGGGGAATGGCATGGGTGGCTGATAATAACTTGGCTGCCGCCGTTTCAAATGCAGGAGGTCTTGGTATTATTGGAGCTGCAAGTGCTCCTGCAGATTGGGTTCGTGATGAAATAAAAAAGGTAAGAGCGAAAACAGATAAACCATTTGGTGTTAATATTATGCTAATGAGTCCTTTTGCTGATGAAATTGCAAAGGTTGTAATTGAGGAAAAAGTTCCTGTTGTTACAACTGGAGCAGGAAATCCTGAAAGGTATATGAAGGACTGGAAGGCAGCTGGGATTACAGTTATTCCTGTTGTAGCTTCTGTTGGTCTTGCAAAACGTATGGAGAGACAAGGCACAGATGCTTTAATTGCAGAAGGTTGTGAGGCAGGCGGACATATTGGAGAAACAACGACAATGGCATTGGTACCTCAAATTGTTGATGCAGTTAATATTCCTGTAATTGCAGCAGGCGGTATTGCTGATGGCAGAGGAGTAGCAGCGGCATTTATGCTAGGTGCAAAAGGCGTTCAACTTGGGACGAGATTTGTTGTTACTAAGGAAGCAAATGTTCACGAAAACTATAAAGAATCAATAATTAAAGCAAAAGATATTGATACAAGAGTTACAGGCAGGAAATCAGGGCATCCAGTTAGAAGCCTTAGAAACCAGCAGACTTTGGCATATTCAAAGCTTGAAGCAGATGGAGCTACATTTGAGGAATTAGAAAAATTAACAGTTGGTGGCCTAAGGGCAGCCGTTGTTGATGGAGATGTCAAAAGTGGCAGTGTAATGTCAGGTCAAATCGCAGGAATGATTAAAGAAAAACTATCATGTGAAGAAGTGATTCAAGGATTAATTAAAGAAACAAAGGAGATCCTAAAGGGGGCAGCTAAATATGAATAATATTGCTTTTGTATATCCAGGACAAGGAGCCCAAGCTGTTGGAATGGGCAAAGAATTTTTTGAAGAATACGAGCAGGTAAAAAAGTATTTCAATGAAGCATCAGATATTATGGGCATTGATATGGCTAAGCTATGCTTTGAAGACAACGAATTATTAGACCAAACTAGATATACCCAAGCAGCCCTTTTGCTTGTTTCAGGTGCAATTACTGAAATCGTCAAAAGTAGGGGGTTATCACCTAAAATAACAGCTGGACTTAGTCTTGGAGAATATTCAGCAATTGTAGCAGCTTCAGGTATGGACCTTATGGATGGAATTAAAGTTGTAAAGCAGCGAGGAATATTAATGGAAGAGGCAGTACCAAAAGGCGTAGGCGGTATGGCTGCTGTGATAGGTCTTGATGGTGACAAGGTTTCTCATGCCATTTCAGATATGGACGATGTTTTTGTTGCAAACTATAACACTCAAAAACAGATAGTTATTACAGGTTCAGTTGAGGGGATAAACAAAAGCGTTGACATACTAAAGAGTGCAGGAGCTAAAGGTGTAATGCCACTAAATGTAAGTGGACCTTTTCATTCGCCTTATCTAAAAGAGGCTGGAGAACTATTAGGCGATGTTTTGCAAGATATCAATTTAACAAAGCTTGATATCCCTTATGTAACTAACGTTACAGCAGAAATTGTTAAAAGTACTGATGAAACCAAAGAATTGTTAAAAAAACAGGTTAGTACATCGGTTATGTGGCAACAAAGCATTGAAAAAATAATTGGAGAAGGTATAGATACCTTTATAGAAATAGGGCCAGGTGTTACAATTAAGAATATGATCAAGAAGATCGATAAAACTGTAAAGGTTTACAACATAAGTACTGTTACTGAATTAGAGAAAGTTTTGGGTGAATTAGGATGTTAAAAGATAAAATTGCTGTTGTTACAGGTGGATCAAGAGGAATAGGCAAAGCTATTTCAATTAAGCTTGCAAAGCTTGGAGCAACTGTTGTAATTAACTACAATGGATCATTTGATGGAGCCACAAAAGTTCAAGAGGAAATTATAGCATTTGGAGGAAAGGCTGAAATAATAAAAGCAAATATTTCAAATTACAACGAGTGTGAAACTCTAATTAATAATGTAGTTGAGAAGTATGGCAAAATAGATATTTTGGTAAATAATGCTGGAATAACTCGTGACGGACTATTAATTAAAATGAATGAAGCAGATTTTGATGATGTTATAAGTACAAACCTAAAAGGTACATTTAACTGCATTAAGTTTTCAGCGAGACATATGATTAAACAAAAAGGTGGAAAAATTGTAAATTTATCATCTATTGCAGGAACTATGGGAAACCCAGGACAGGTGAATTATTCAGCATCAAAAGCTGGCGTAATAGGGATAACAAAGAGTGCGGCGAAGGAATTAGCTAGAAAGAATATTAATGTTAACGCAGTTGCACCTGGATTTATTGAAACAGATATGACAGATAATTTAAACGAAGATGCAAAAGCTAATATTTTAAATGGTGTTCCACTTAAAAGAGCAGGCAAACCAGAGGATATTGCAAATGTAGTTGCATTTTTGGTTTCAGAAGATGCTGCATACATTACAGGCCAGGTAATCTTAGTTGATGGCGGATTAGCAATGTAACCTTGAGGAGGAAGTATGAAGAAGAGAGTTGTAATTACAGGATTAGGAGCAATTACACCTATTGGAAATAATGTAAATGAGTTCTGGGAAAATGTAAAAGCAGAAAAAGTAGGAATCGATAACATTACAAAGTTTGATACGACAGATTTTAAAGTTAAGCTAGGAGCTGAAGTGAAAAACTTTGAGGTAAAAGATTTTATAGACTTCAAAGAAGCAAAGAGAATGGAAGAATTTTCAAGATATGCCGTAGTGGCAGCTCTTGAAGCTTTAAATCAATCAGGGATAGATATGGACAAAGAAGACCCATACAGAGTAGGGGTTTCAATTGGATCAGGAGTAGGAAGTTTGCAGGCAGTTGAGCGTGAACATAAAAAGATGCTAGATAGAGGCCCTGGTAGAGTAAATCCACTTTTAATTCCACAAATGATTTCAAATATGGCGGCAGGGAATGTGTCAATTCACTTAGGACTTAAAGGTAAGTGTATTAATGTTGTTACTGCTTGTGCAACAGGAGCACACTCTATAGGCGAAGCGTACAAGACAATTGCATATGGAGATGCTGACATAATGTTTGCAGGTGGCAGCGAAGGATCTGTTTGTGAAATTGCAATTGCAGGATTTACAAGTTTAACAGCACTTACAACTGAAACTGACAAAACTAAAGCATCTATACCCTTTGACAAGGATAGAAGTGGTTTTGTTTTAGGAGAAGGCGCAGGTGTCCTTGTACTTGAAGACCTTGATCATGCAATTAACAGAGGCGCGAATATTTTGTGCGAGGTTGTAGGTTACGGAGCAACTAGCGATGCGTTCCATATTACATCACCAGCAGAAGATGGAAGTGGTGCGGCTAAATCCATGGAAATAGCTATGAAAGATGCGGGAATTGAGCCTAAAGATGTGGATTATATAAATGCACATGGAACGTCAACTCCGCTTAATGACTTGTTTGAAACAAGGGCAATTAAAACAGCATTTGGAGATTTTGCAAAAAATGTACATATTAACTCTACAAAGTCAATGACAGGGCATCTACTTGGAGCAGCGGGAGCCGTAGAATTAATTGTATGTGTTAAATCAATTGAAGACGGTTTCATGCATAACACTGTAGGAACCAAAAACCTTGGCGAAGAATGTGATTTGAACTATGTAATTGGTTCAGGTATAAACAAGGAAATTAAATATGCTATGAGTAATTCACTTGGATTTGGCGGACATAACGCAACACTTATAGTAAAGAAATATGAGGGATAAAAAATGAAGGTAGATAATGTATTAGAGCTAATTAAAGAAGTTTCAAAGCTGGACATTGAATCCTTTGAATATGAAGAAGATGGGAGCAAAATTTCAGTAAACTTTGGAAGTAAAAACCAAGGCACAAAGCCAGTTGCTGTGTCAGAAACAAAAGAACCAGAAGCAGTGATAGAATCTATAGAAGTAATTAAATCACCCCTAGTTGGAACTTTTTATGTTGCACCATCAGAAGGTGGTAAACCATTTGTCAAATTGGGAGATGAAGTTAAGGTTGGAGATGTAGTTGGAATAGTAGAAGCTATGAAACTAATGAATGAAATACCTTCAAAAGTCGAGGGAACAATTGGCAAAATTTTGGTGGAAAACGGTCAAATGGTAGAGTTTGGACAACCATTATTTGAAATAGTATAGGAGATATTATGTTAGATATTAATGAGATTCAAAAGATAATTCCTCATAGACATCCGTTTTTGTTAGTAGATTTTATTGAGGACTATGAGCCAGGGGTATTTGCAGTTGGATATAAGGCGGTAACATATAGAGAAGATTTCTTTGCTGGACATTTTCCAGGGGAACCTGTAATGCCAGGAGTTTTAATCATTGAGGCACTAGCTCAAGTAGGTGCAGTTGCGGCCTTGTCAAAACCAGAAAACATTGGTAGAACTGCATACTTTGCTGGAATTGATAAGTGTAAATTCAAGAATAAAGTTGTTCCTGGTGATAAGATTAGACTAGAAACAAAAATTATTAGGGAGAAGGGGCCAGTTGGAATTGGAGAGGCTGTTGCAAGTGTAGACGGTAAAGTTGTTGCATCAGCAGAGATTAAATTCATATTGGGTGAAAAAAATGATAAGAAAGATATTAATTGCAAATAGAGGGGAAATAGCTGTACGAATAATTCGTGCATGCAGAGAGCTTGGAATAGAAACAGTTGCTGTATATTCAGAGGCAGATGCAGATTCTCTTCACACTCAGCTTGCAGATGAATCAATTTGTATTGGTGCTGCACAGTCAAGTGATAGCTATCTAAATATGGAGAGAATTATTAGTGCGACAATTAATAAGGGTGCAGATGCTATTCACCCTGGATTTGGCTTCTTGTCAGAGAATAGTAGGTTTGCAGAACTTTGTAAGGAATGTAATATAACTTTTATTGGGCCAAGCTGGGAAGTAATTGAGAAGTTAGGCAACAAATCTATTGCAAAAAATACTATGAAAGAGGCAGGCGTTCCAGTCATACCAGGTGGTGATATAGCAATTACAGATGTCGTCGAAGGCAAAAAAATCAGCGAAAAAATCGGATTTCCTGTAATTATTAAAGCCGCACTTGGCGGTGGTGGCAAGGGAATGAGAATAGCAAATACTATAGCCGAGTTTGATGTTGCATTTGCAAAAGCACAAAAAGAGACAGAAATGGCTTTTAATGATAATCGCATGTATATTGAGAAATTTATTAAAAGTCCAAGACATATAGAAGTACAAATTATTGCAGATAATTATGGGAATGTTATTCATCTAGGTGAAAGAGAATGTTCAATTCAGAGAAATCATCAAAAACTCCTAGAAGAAGCCCCATCTAGTGTTATAAATGACGAGATGCGAAAAAGGATAGGGGAAGTCGCTGTCAAAGCTGGTAAAGCAGCAGGATATACAAGCGTTGGAACTATTGAATTTTTACTTGATCAAAACAATGATTTTTACTTTATGGAAATGAATACGAGAATCCAAGTTGAGCACCCTGTAACTGAGATGATAACGGGAATTGATATTGTAAAAAAACAAATTCAAATAGCAGAAGGTTTAGAACTTGGTATTAGCCAAGATGAAGTTGAATTTAGAGGTCATGCCATTGAGTGTAGGATCAATGCTGAAAACACTCAGGAAGGTTTTAGACCATGCCCAGGAGAAATAACAAATTTACATTTCCCAGGAGGAAATGGAATTAGAGTTGACTCGGGAGTTTATTGTGGATATGTAATTCCACCGTATTATGATTCAATGATTGCAAAATTAATAGTTCATGGCAAAAACCGTAAAGAGGCAATTTATAAGATGAATAGTGCTCTTGGAGAATTAATTATCACAGGAGTTGATACTACAATTGGTTTTCAACATGAAATTATCAATCACCCAAGATTTAAAAAGGGCGATATTAATATTGACTTTGTTGAAGAAATGTAGGTGATTAAATGGATTTGAAAAATTTATTCAAAAAGACTAGTAAAAGAAAAGTTTCAGAAGCATTGATGGAGAAGCCAGAAGTTCCAGAAGGGCTGTTTGTTAAATGTTCTAAATGTGGGGCAATGGTATCACAAAAGGATCTGGCAAAGAACTTTAATATCTGTACAAAGTGTAAAGGAAATCTACCTTTAAATGCCGAAAACAGACTAAAAATGATACTTGAAAAAGATTCATTTGAGAAGTGGGGCTTTAATATAAAAGCAGGAAATCCACTAGGTATTGAAGGTTATGAAGAAAAGGTAAAAGAAAATCAAAAGAAAACAGGCATGGATGAGGCTGTAATTTCAGGTTCAGGTATGATTGGTAAAACTAAGGTTGCCATTGCAGTATGTGACAGCAGCTTTATGATGGCAAGTATGGGTTATTATGTTGGAGAGCATCTAACAAGAACAATAACAAGAGCAATGAAACAGAAACTGCCATTGATAATTGTAGCGGCATCAGGTGGAGCAAGAATGCAGGAAGGTATTGTATCCTTAATGCAAATGGCCAAAACCTCAGCAGCATTAAAGAAATATAATGAGGCAGGGCTTTTGTACATTTCAGTTTTAACAGATCCAACTACAGGAGGTGTTACTGCAAGTTTTGCTATGCTTGGAGATATTATTTTAGCAGAGCCAAAGGCATTAATTGGATTTGCAGGGCCAAGAGTAATAGAACAAACAATTGGTGAAAAACTACCAGAAGGCTTTCAACGATCAGAATTCTTGCTGGAAAAAGGCTTTGTTGATAAGATAGTTGAAAGAAATAAGTTAAAAGAAACCTTGGATAATATCTTAGAACTTCATATAAACAAGAATGTTAAGGCAAAAAAGGAAGGTGGATCACCTGACTTCATTAAAAAACTATTTAAGAAAAATGAAGAAGTGAAAAAAGAAAAAACACCTTGGGAGATTGTTAAGCTTTCAAGGGCAAATAATAGACCTTGTGCTACAGACTATATTGAGGGGATTTTTACTGATTTTGTAGAATTTCATGGAGATAGATATGGTGGCGATGATAAGGCAATCATAGGTGGAATTTGCAGGTTTGCAGGCAAGCCAGTAACTGTAGTAGCACAGGCAAAAGGTCGAGATACTGAAGAAAACATTTACAGAAACTTTGGTATGCCATCTCCAGAGGGATACAGGAAATCATTAAGGCTAATGAAGGAAGCAGAAAAATTTGGCAGGCCGATAATTTGTTTAGTAGATACACCAGGTGCATATTGCGGAATCAGTGCTGAGGAGCATGGTCAGGGTGAAGCTATTGCAAGAAATCTATATGAGATGTCGGATTTGACTGTACCAGTTTTAACAATTGTAATTGGTGAAGCAGGTAGCGGTGGCGCTTTAGCAATGGCTGTTGCTAACGAAGTCTATATGCTTGAGAATTCTATATATTCAATTTTGTCACCAGAAGGATATGCAAGTATATTATGGAAAGATGGCAAAAAAGCTGAAAAAGCTGCAGAAGTAATGAAACTTACAGCAAAAGACTTAAAAGAACTTTCAATTATTGAAGACATAATAATGGAGCCAGAGAATTTTACTAGAGAAAAAATGAAAAATGTAAATAAAATTATGACCAAAAAAATTATGGAATTCTTGATTAAATATGAAAAATTAAGCAAAGAAGAAATAGTTAGCACTAGATTTGATAGATTTATGAAAATGTAACCCTTTGATTTAATAAAAAAATAGGTTATAATTGTTTTGTAAAAGCAAAGGAGAGGTTTGGATGAGCAGTTTTGAAACGATAAATGACGTTTTGGTTAACCTATTTAATGAAATTTGGGAACTTGAAGAAAAGGCAATAATTACAGAAGAGTTTAGTGACATTAGTAACAACGACATGCATGTAATTGAGGCAGTAGGAATTGGTAGCGGAGATAAGATGACATCAATAGCCCGCAAGCTAAATATTACAGTTGGTTCTCTTACTATTGCTATGAATAGTTTAGTTAAAAAAGGTTATGTTGTCAGAGCGAGAAGTGATATTGATAGGCGTGTTGTAAATGTTAAACTTACAGATAAAGGCGTTAAAGCACACGAACATCATGAGGAGTTTCACAAGCAGATGGTAGAGTCAGTATTAAAGCACCTTAATGAGGATGAAACATTGGTTTTAACTAAATCATTAAAGAGCTTAATAGTGTTCTTTAGAGAATATGGCAAGAACTAAATCGTTAATCAGAATGTAAAAAAGCATGGATATAATGTAAAATATCTATGTTTTTTTGTACCCTAAAATGTTTGAATTACAATAGGTTAAGGGGATTGATGACAAAAATTGTGGACAAAAAACAAAAAAAGCGAAAAAAATAGGTATTTGTTGTTGACAATACATAAAACTTTATGTATAATAACAAACAAGTTGATAGAGGAGCGAATGATATCAGTACTTAAATTAGGCGGCAGCCAGTGAGTTTGAGGAAAGGAGATTTCGCCGAAGGTTGTTCTTGGGCGCAAGGCAATTCTGGGACAAGGTAGAATATATCTTGGACTCCTGGTGGGAATACTCATCAGAGGTGCTGTCGATGACAATTATGACTCTATGTTTTAGTTGCATCGATAGATGCAACTATTTTTATTTTTTCAAATAAATTTGTATTTGAAATTGCAAGAAAATCATAATTATATGGTTTATATTTGCTTGCAAAAGTTAATGAAAGTAAACATGGAGGAAGAGAAAATGACAATTTTTAGAGGCTGCGGGACAGCAATCGTAACACCGTTTAATGAAGATGGAACTGTAGATTTTACCACTTTTGGTAGAAATATTAATTGGCAAATTAATGAAGGAATTGATGCTATTATTGTTTGTGGAACAACAGGAGAGGCATCAACTATGACAGATCTTGAACAAATTGAAGTAATAAGATATTGCGTTGAAACTGTAAATGGAAGAGTTCCAGTTATTGCAGGGGCAGGTAGCAATGATACGTTGCATGGAATAGAGCTAGCAAAAAAGGCAGAAGAAGTTGGTGCTGATGGGCTATTACTTATCACACCATACTATAACAAATGTTCACAAAATGGTTTGATTGAGCATTTCACTGCTACTGCACAGGCTGTTACTATACCATGCATTTTATATTCAGTAAAAGGTAGAACAGGAGTTAATATAGAGCCGGAAACAGTTAGAATCCTTGCGAACCACCCTAATATTGTAGGGCTAAAAGAAGCAAGCGGTGATATTTCACAAGTAGCTGAAATCCTTAGAATTGTGCCAGATGACTTTGCAGTTTATTCTGGTAATGATGATATGGTTGTCCCAACAATGGCACTTGGCGGAGTTGGATATATCTCAGTTATTTCTAATATTGCTCCTAGTGCTTCAGTGGAAATGTCAAGAGCATTTTTGGAGGGAGATTTAAACAGAGCAAGGGAATTACAGCTTACAATGAAGCCGTTAATTGATTTAATGTTCGTAGATGTAAATCCAATTCCAGTTAAAGCAGCTTTAAATCTAATGGATAGAAGTGAACTTAATTATAGACTACCACTTTGCCCACCAGAGCAAGCATTAATAGATGAGATTAGAGTAGAAATGACAAGTTGTGGATTAATATAGCAGGAGGAAAAATGATTAATATAGAATTAAGTGGTAGAAATGGCAAAATGGGTAGAGCAATTGAAACTTTGGCAAGTGATATTGATGATATTAACATTGTTTTGGATAACCCAGATGTAATTATAGATTTTAGCCACCACAGCAATGTAGAGGCAGTAATTAAAAGGGCAACTGAGCTTAAAGTTCCAGTAGTAATTGCGACAACAGGATTAGAGTCTTATCATCATGAAATGATTAGAGAAGCATCAGAAATGATTCCGGTGCTAAATTCAGCAAATATGTCACTTGGAATAAATTTAATAGCAAAAGTTTTGAGAGAAATGGTGAAACCTTTAGAAGACGGATATAATATTGAAATTATAGAAAAACATCATAATCAAAAAAAGGATGCACCAAGTGGAACAGCATTATTGCTTGGTGACAATATTAATGCAGGGTGCAAAACGAAGAAAGAATATGTCTATGGCAGAAGTGGAAATAATTTGGAATACAGTCCAAATGAAATGGGATTTCATGCAGTTAGAGGTGGAACAATTCCAGGCGAGCATACAGTAATTTTTGCAGGACTTGATGAAGTAATAGAAATTAAACACACAGCGTATTCAAGGAATATCTTTGCAAAAGGAGCAATTGATGGGGCGAGATTTTTGCTAGGCCAGAAACCTGGATTATACAATATGGAAGATGTAATTAGTTTAGATAACGGAGGAATATAGAATGGATAGAACAATTAGAATTGGAATTTGTGGATATGGTAACTTAGGTAGAGGGGTTGAACTGGCAGTAGCTCAATCAAATGATATGACTGTTAGAGGCGTTTTTACTAGGAGAGAGGCTTCAACAATTAATACAGTATTTGAAGATACAAAAGTATATAGTATTAATGAACTTGTGGCTATGAAAGACGAAATTGATGTACTTATTCTTTGCGGTGGAAGTGCAACAGACCTTGTAGTTCAAAGTCCAGAATATGCAACTAGTTTCAATATAGTAGATAGTTTTGACAATCATGGAATGATTCCAGAGCATTTCGCTTTGGTAAATGAAGCTGCTAAATATAGTGGAAAGACAGCTATTATATCAGCAGGCTGGGATCCAGGACTATTCTCAATTAATAGATTAATTGGCGAATCAGTGTTACCAAAGGGTGAAACTTATACATTTTGGGGTAAAGGCGTTAGCCAGGGGCACTCTGATGCAATTAGGAGAATTAATGGTGTTGTGAACGCTGTACAGTATACAATTCCAATTGAGGAAGCTTTTGAACAAGTTAGATCAGGTCAAAACCCAAATCTATCACCGAGAGAAAAGCATTTGAGACAATGTTTCGTAGTGGCAGCAAATGATGCTAATCTTGAAACTATTAGAGAAGAAATTGTAACAATGCCAAACTATTTTGAACCTTACGATACAGAAGTTAACTTCATAAGTATTGAAGAATTTGAAAGAGACCATAGAGGAATGCCTCATGGTGGCAACGTTATTAGAAGTGGTAAAACAGGTGTTGACACAAATCAAATTTATGAATTTACACTTAACCTTGAATCTAATCCTGAATTTACATCAAGCGTTTTGGTTGCTTACGCAAGAGCATGTTTCAAAATGGCATTAGAAGGTCAAACAGGGGCGAAAACAGTATTAGAAATACCACCATATATGCTTAGCGACAGAAGTTTAAGTCAGCTTAGAGCAGAACTACTATAGGAGGGATTATGAGAGAAATTAGAAATGGAAACTTATATATAGATGGAACTTCAGCAAATGAATTGGCTAGAATCTATGGAACACCTTTAATGGTAATGTCAGAAACAGATATAGCTTCAAAATGCAGACAAATTAAAGATGAATTCATTAATAGATACGAAAATGTTAGAGCTGCATATGCTGGTAAAGCATTTTTGACTCTTGCAATTTGTAAAATAATGGAGAGGGAAGGAATGTGCCTTGATGTTGTTTCTGGCGGGGAACTATATACTGCTATTAAGGCTGAATTTGATCCAAACAAAATAGAATTTAATGGAAATAATAAATCTATTGCAGAGCTAGAAATGGCAATTGAATATGGAGTTTCTAGAATTATTGTTGATGGTACTGATGAAATTTCCCTAATAGAATCAATATGCCAAAGATTGGGCAAAACAACAAAAATTTTAATTAGATTTAGCCCAGGTGTTGATAGTCATACCCATGAATATATTACAACAGGGAATATAGACTCTAAATTTGGAGTTCCTCTTTCTGATGGTATTATTGAAGAGGTAATTAAGGCGGCACTTAATTCATCATATATTGAATTACTTGGTTTTCATTTCCATGTGGGTTCACAGTTACATGATAATCAATCTCATATTATGGCAACCAAAATTTTACTTGAACTAATTGAAGGTGTAATGGAAGAGTTTTCATTTATTCCTACTGAAATAAACCTTGGCGGTGGTTTTGGAATACGTTATGGTGATGAAGATTTAGTGAAACCATATTCTTATTTCTTAGATCCTGTTATGGAGTTAATCAGTGAATTCTTTGAAACAAAGGGTGCTACTAGACCTGCTGTTGTAATTGAACCTGGCAGAAGTATTGTTGGGGAGGCTGGCACAACTTTATACACCATAGGTACAATTAAAAACATACCAGGTGTTAGGAAGTACGTTTCAGTTAATGGAGGTATGACAGATAACATTAGGCCTGCATTATATGGCTCAACATATGAGTACCATATTGATAGTAATAGCGAAAAAATCGAAAAAGTTACTATTTGTGGTAAATGCTGTGAATCGGGAGATATTCTTCTTAGAGATATTGAAGTTAAACAGCCAAATCGTGGAGATTTATTTGCAATATATGCTACAGGGGCATATTGCTATTCTATGAGCAGTAATTACAATAAAATACCGTTACCTGGCGTTGTTTTGACAAGTAACGGTAACCATAGACAAATTGTAAAAGGTCAAACTTTTGAAGAATTAATTGAGAGAGAGTTATTTTAACTCTCTTAATTATCTAAAGCTTAATATATCTGATACTTCCATACGAGGTGGAGCATCATTTAAATTTTCTGGGTATCCCATGGCAACTAAAGCTGCAACAGTTTCGTTGTCATTGATACCCACTGCTTTTTTGACTTTTTCATCATCAAAAATTCCAAGGATAACAGTTCCTACACCTTTAGCTTTTGCTGCTAGGCAAAATGTCTGGGTTGCAATTCCAGCATCAAACATTTCCCATTTATCTTCTTTTGGAGTTGAATAAGAGCCGTCTTTTTCAAATCCTGAAATCCCATCTACTGTAGTGATAACCATTAACGTTTTACTTCTATTAATTGTCTTGCCATTAAACTCAAAACCAAGAATACAGTTTTCAGCAAGTTCAGCTTTGATTTTGTCTGAATTAATAGCATAATATCTTACTATTTGAGTATTCTTCCAAGATGGTGAGTATCTAGATGCATCTACTATTTCTTCAATAATATCTTTAGAAATTTCCATTTCCTTAAATTTTCTTACGCTTCGTCTTTCTTTAATACATTTAATTGTATCCATAAAAATATCTCCTTGATAACTAATATTTTGTTATAGCTTTAATGTAAGTAATATAGTTAAATTATAAAGGATTTTTATATAGGTGTAAACCATATAAGTTTATAATTTGGCAAGGGAATTTGATAATAATGTGTGATGTGTGAAGATTGAGTTGATATAGGCTCTTTTCTTGACAAGAAACTTTACCATAGTATAATTAAATTGATAGCCAAAAATAATGGAGGAAAGATATGAATAGTGAAATGAAGGAAATAATAACAAAAACAGAGATGGATGCGAGAAATTATCACAGCCAGGGGTTAAATTGTGCTGAAAGTGTCCTAAAAAGTTTTTTGGATAATAATGAGATAGATTTACCAGAAGAAATTATGTGTATGGCGACAGGTTTTGGCGGTGGAATTGGTAGAAGCAGGCATATATGTGGAGCTGTAACTGGTGCTGTTATGGCGCTAGGAACAGTTAAAGGTAGAGCTAAACCTTTGGAAGAAGGAACACCAGCAAGCAGAGCAAAGGATCTTGCAACAATTTATGTACCATTCAAAGAAATGTTTAACGAGATGGAGGAACATTTTGGAACGGTTATTTGTAAGGAAATGCTTGCAGTATACAAAGACGAAAATGGTAATGAATGTAGGAGAAACTGCATTGATACAATTGGGTATTGTGCTAGAAAACTTGCAGAATATGCAAGGGAGGAGGCTTAATTTTGATGAAAGAAAAAAATTCATGGAATAATTATAGTAAAAAGGAACTAATAGAGTTAGAAGTATTGTGCTCAAACTACAAAGAGTTTTTAGATAAAGGTAAAACAGAGCGTGAATGTGTAGAATTAATAATAGCGGCAGCGAAAGCTGAAGGTTATGTAGACCTTGATGATGTAATCAAAAAAGGACAAAAGTTAAAAAAGAACGACAAAGTATATGCAGTTTGTATGAAAAAATCTGTAGCATTATTTAATATAGGTGAAGAGGATATTGAAAATGGTATGAATATTCTTGGAGCTCATATCGACTCACCAAGAATTGATATTAAACAAAATCCACTTTATGAGGATACAGAAATTGCACTACTTGATACTCATTATTATGGAGGAATTAAGAAATACCAATGGGTTACAATACCATTAGCACTACATGGTGTAGTGGTGAAAAAAGATGGAACTATTGTAAATATTGTTGTTGGGGAAGATGAATCTGATCCAGTATTGTTTATATCAGACTTGCTAGTTCACTTATCTCAAGAGCAGCTTGAAAAAAAGGCTAGAATAGTAATAGAAGGTGAAGATCTAGATATTATTTGTGGAAGTAAGCCATTAAAAGGTGAAGAAAAAGATAGTGTAAAGGCTAATGTTTTAGCTATTTTGAAAGATAAATACGGAATTAGCGAAGATGATTTTTGGTCGGCGGAGCTTGAAGCAGTACCAGCATTTAAGGCCAAAGATGCAGGGCTTGACAGAAGCATGATTATGGCATATGGTCAAGACGATAGAGTATGCTCATACACTTCTCTTGTGGCAATGTTAGAGGTCAAAGATGTAAAGAAAACTTCTTGCACACTGTTAGTTGACAAAGAAGAAATAGGCAGTGTTGGAGCAACTGGCATGATGTCAAAGTTCTTTGAAAATACAGTGGCAGAACTACTTGAAGCTATGGGAGTTTATTCGGAACTTAAACTTAGAAGAACCCTTGGAAATTCAAAGATGTTGTCATCAGACGTTAGCGCAGCTTATGATCCTAGTTTTGCATCAGCTTTTGACAAAAAGAATGCGGCTCACTTTGGTAAAGGGGTAGTATTTAATAAGTTTACAGGAGCAAGAGGCAAGAGCGGATCAAATGATGCTAATGCAGAATATTTAGGAGAAATACGAAGAATTATGCACAAACATAATGTTGTATTTCAGTCAGCAGAACTAGGTAAGGTTGATCTTGGTGGAGGCGGTACAATTGCATACATTCTGTCATTATATGGTATGGAGGTTGTTGACTGCGGCGTTGCGGTTTTAAATATGCACGCACCTTATGAAGTTTCAAGTAAGGCAGACATTTATGAAGCAAAAAAAGGTTATGTAGCTTTTCTAAAAGAAGCATAAAAAGTATGAAGTAAAATAAAAATAAATTAATTACTAATAATTAGGGTAATTAATAAGGAGTAGTAGTTGTTAAAAAAAGCACCAAAGGATGGGAAAAATGTTAAAGAAAAAATTGTTAGTTATGGTGGTTGTGGTTTGTATGATTTTTACCTCAGCAGTACCGGTTATGGCAAAATCGCCAGGAGATGGAACTTTAGAGAATGAAGTAAATACGCAAAATCCAATTGGATTTCAAAATGTAGGTGATGAGCATACTATCAAGCTAAAAGAAAAGTTAAGGCTAGATGTGAAACAGCTTGAACCACTAGGGGATATTGAATTTGAAACAAGCAACAAAAAGATTGTTTCAGTTTCAAGTGATGGCGAAATTAAAGGGTTAAAAAAGGGTAGTGCTACTATTAAGGCTACTAACATAACAACAAATACCCTAATAGACTCAGTAAAAATAACTGTAGGAACTCGAGTTTCAAAAGTTAGTTGGGACAGCAGCAAGAACAACAAGAATGTTGTTTATATGGGTAGAACTCTTTCATTAAAAGTCAAAATATCTCCAGCAACTGCAAGTAACAAAAAGATGATATTTGAGGGAATGGACAATTCAATTGCAACAGTGTCTAAGGCAGGTACTGTAACGCCAATTAAAAACGGAACTTTAGTTGTCAAAGGGACAACAACTGATGGAAGCAAGAAGTCAATTGAAACAAAGATAACTGTTAAGACCTATGTATCAGATATCCAGGCTAAACCAGAGGTTAGTACTAAATATGGATTCTTTAAGGACGAAACATTTAAGATGAAAACTATAAGTGTTGGTCCAGAAACGGCTTCAGATAAAGAAGTTTATTATAAGTCATTAACACCTAAAACACTAAGTGTTTCAAAAGGTGGTAATGTGAGACCAGTTTCTCCAGGTAAGGGGATTATTTCTGTTAACTCAAAAGATGGGCACTTTACTAAAACATACAAAGTAAAGGTGTTAAAGGACTTAACCATCAAGGATTTTTATTTTACTGCACATAGAGGGTTATCAGGAGAACATCCAGAGAATACAGTTGAAGCGATTAAAGCTGCCTCAGATGCAGGAATGCAAAGTATTGAAACAGATATTTGGACAATAAAAGATGCAAATGGAAATTATCAATTTATCTGTATGCATGACAAAAACTTGAAGAGAATGACAGGATATGATATTCTATCAACTGACGTTATTTACGAGAATCTAAAAACTGATTATAGGTATAATGTAAAGAACATTAATGATTCAGAAGATCAAACTCAGTACAAAATCCCAACAATTGAAGAGGCAATGACTGCAGCAGCAGATAAACAAATAATAATTGAAATCAAAGAAGATTTGTTTAGTGTAGAGCAGAGCAAGGCTTTGATTATGAAAGTTCAGCAGCAAAGGCCTTTAACAAATGTTAAATTTATTAGTTTTAGGAAACCGTCATTAAATAGTCTAAATCAAGCAGCTGCAGAAATGGGTGTAACGATTACAACTGGAATAAACCTTTCAAGAACAGCTTATAGAGAAGGACTGAAAAGTTATTTTGATTGGGCAAAGAGCAATAATATAAATGAAATTAATTTGAATTACAAATATGTTAATGAAAGTATTATTAAAGAAGTTCATGATAAATACAAAATGAAAATAAACGTTGGAACAATTGACGATCCAAGAATAGGGGCTTACTACTTTAGCCTAGGTGCAGATACTGTTACAACAAATACACAAATTTTTAAGAGATAAGAGGAGGATAATATGTCATTACCAAATTGCCCAAAGTGTGGAAGCGAGTATACTTACGAGGATGGAAACCTACTGGTTTGCCCTGAGTGTGCATATGAATGGACATTGGCAAGTGCCGAAGCGGAAGCTGAGGCGGCATTAGTAAAGGATTCAAATGGTAATATTTTAGCTGATGGTGATTCAGTTACAATTATTAAGGATTTAAAAGTAAAAGGAAGTAGCACACCATTAAAACAAGGAACTAAAGTTAAAGGTATTAGATTAGTTTCTGATGGGGATCATAACATTGATTGTAATATCCCAGGATTTGGAGCTATGAGCCTAAAGTCTGAATTTGTTAAAAAGATATAGTTTAGCAACACAAAAAAATAATAACCACCAGTTAATAATATGAATCTCTCACAATGAGGAGCATATTGTAACAGGTGGTTATTTTAATTATTAGAACCAATTTCTAATATGAAATCTTTGATTACATTTTGGGCAAGTAATCGGAAACTTACCTCTCTTGCGTGGCAGCCTTAATACAGAACTGCAGTATGGACACTTGTGAAAAGCATGAGTTCTAAATTCACTAACTCGCATTTTTAGGAATTTTAGATCTGGAGCAAACTTTTCCCAGATTTTTAGGAAAGCCTCGTTTTCGGCCCTTCGCTTTGGAATATTACGAGAAAAAACTCTCCAAAATGAAAACAGGAATAACAAGGTTATTAGTATACTCAATATAATACTACTAAAAAAGAAATTAAGTATTAGTAATATAAAGTACAAAATAATAAGTCCGTAATATAATTGATCCGCACCGTACCTACCATACATAAATCGCATAAGACGTTCTTGAATGTTACGCATTTTTTACCTCCGTTAAATAATTAAGTTCCATTGTACTCCAAAATATGGACATAGTAAATAAGTTATTATATAATTATTAATAAGTAAGTTGTCATAATGAATAGGGGTAGGATATGAAAATTTTAGTAATTAGTGATACACATGGGACACTAGGCACGATATATGAAGTGTATAGGAAATTAGAAGATATAGATATGATAATTCATCTAGGAGATTTTGATAAAGATGCAATGCAGCTTCAAAAAAGACTAGACATAGATGTTGTTTGGGTCAAAGGAAATTGTGACGGTGCCATGATAAAAGAGGACTCAGAGAAAATAATAGAAACTGAGGCGGGGAATATTTTAATAACTCATGGGCATACATATGGAGTAAATTATGATATAACAAATCTACTATATAGATGTGAAGAATTGGGATGTAAGGCAGTATTTTTTGGACATACGCATATTGCATACTATGAGGAAGCAAATGGCATTAAGCTCTTGAATCCTGGTAGTTTAACTAAACCAAGAGATGGTTCACAGGGAACATATGCCATTGTTGAAGCTACAGAAAAAGGAATAGAAGGAACAATACTATATTACAAAAAAGAATTGCCAAAGCCAGAAGGTGGATACATAAGAGGTCTAATAAATTATAGTGATAGATTTTAGGTAGGAAATGTAGTATTATTAAACTACTTTGATAATTTTTTTGAGTGGAAGGATAGTGGATGAAGTTTGAATTTGAAATGAAATATGTAAAAATTGGAATAGTAGCATTTGTGGTAATCGCACTTTCTATTTTATTCTTTTTTGCAGTTTATAGAATGGATGGACTACTAAAGGCGGTTGGTATATTTACTCAAATCGTAACACCATTTATTTATGGGCTTGTAATGGCATATTTACTTTGCCCCGTATACAATAAATCATATAATTACTTCAAGAATTTGGGATTAATTAAAATCAAAGGCAAAGATAAGAATGTTACATTTGGTAAGTTTATGGCAACATCAATTTCATTAATTTGTATGTTTGGTGTAGTTACAATACTGCTTTGGATGATTATACCGGGACTAATTGAAAGTATTATAAGTCTAGCAAAATCAATGCCTGAAAATGTAAATAATGTATTAGTTTTGATGCAAGACAAGTTAGATAATTTACCACAGATAGCAGGTCCAATGGAAAGCTGGATTACAAACTTAGTAGATAAATTTACTAAATATGTTGAAGCGACAATTATTCCACAATATCAATCTATTTTGGCAGGGGTTTCTGGAAGTATCCTAGGCTTTGCTAGAGTATTACTAAACATTTCGGTAGGAGTAATTATCTGCGTGTTTTTCCTTAACAGTAAGGAAGTTTTTGGAGCACAGGTAAAGAAACTTGTATTTGCAACAATGAGCGAAGAAAAAGCAGGAATGTTCCTTTATGGATCTTCTTTTATAAACAAAACTTTTGGTGGATTTATAAATGGGAAATTAATTGACTCATTAATTATAGGATTAATTTGTTTTGTTGTAATGAGTATATTTAATTGGCCATATACAATGCTAATTAGTGTTATAATAGGTGTTACCAATATCATACCGTTTTTCGGACCATTTATTGGAGCAATTCCATCGGCATTACTTATTGTAATCGAAGAACCTATGACTTGCGTGTATTTCTTAATATTTATTTTGATATTGCAGCAAGTAGATGGAAATATTATTGGACCTAAAATTCTTGGAAGTAGTACAGGGCTACCAAGTTTTTGGGTAATGTTTGCAATACTTGTAGGTGGAGGATTATTCGGCTTTGTTGGAATGGTACTTGGAATCCCGATTTTTGCTGTAGTTTATGCTTATTCATGTTTTGCAGTAAATAAAAAGTTGGAGAAAAAAGGATTATCAATCAATTTGAATGACTATAAAACACTTTATGTAAACAAGAAGTGCGATAAAAATGAGGAGGAAGTTATTTAATGACTGAAACAGTAAATGAATTAATTAATTCAATTAATATAGATGAAGATAGAGTAATTGTGAATGCTAATATGGCAGAGCATACCTCGTTTAAGGCGGGAGGAAATGCAGATTTGCTTGTAATTCCAAAGGATGTTGAAGAATTAAAAGCAATACTTGTTTGGCTCGATAAAAAAAATATTAAACATTTAATTATGGGAAATGGCTCAAATATTCTATTTAAAGATGGAGGATATAGAGGCGTTGTAATTAAAATTAGTGATAAATTTGGAGAAATAGAAGTTGAAGGTAATAAGATCGTTGCAGGAAGTGGCGCTCTTTTATCAACAGTATCACGAGTGGCACTAAATAATAAATTGACAGGACTAGAATTTGCTAGTGGAATTCCAGGTAGCCTTGGCGGTGCAGTATTTATGAATGCGGGTGCTTATGGCGGTGAAATGAAAGATGTAGTTAAGCAGGTTAGAGTTATTAGCCTAGATGGTAAAGACGATATGATTTTTGATGGCAAGGATATGGACTTTGCCTATAGACACAGTAAATTAGTAGAAAGTAAAGGCATAGTTGTTTCAGTAACTATGGAATTAAAAGAAGGGGATTTTGATGAAATCTCAGCAACTATGAAAGAACTGAACAAAAAGAGAAACGAAAAACAACCGGTGAACTTCCCAAGTGCTGGGAGCTTCTTTAAGAGGCCAACAGGTCATTTCGCAGGTAAGCTTGTTGAGGATGCTAAACTAAAAGGTTTGACAGTTGGTGGAGCACAAGTTTCAGAACTACATTCAGGGTTTGTAATTAATATTGGAGATGCAACTGCAACTGATATAATTACACTTATGCATTTAGTTCAGGCAAAAGTAATGAAGGATTTTGGCGTTATGCTTGAACCTGAAGTTAGAATTGTAGGTGAAGAATAATGGATTACAGAATGTTATTTGATTATCATACTCATACAACCTTTAGTCATGGCAAGGGTAGTATTGAAGATAATGTAAATGTTGCCATACAAAAAGGACTTAGAGAAATTGCCATTACAGATCATGGACCAGGGCACCTTACTTATGGAATCAAAAAGAAGGCAATTCCAGAAATGAGAGCAGAAATCGACAGACTGAATTTGCTTTATCCAGAAATCAAAATATATCTTGGTGTTGAAGCAAATATAATTAATAAGGGTAACTGCCTTGACGTTTCAGAAAAGGAAAGCAAAGATTATGATTTCATTATTGCAGGGTATCATTACGGTGTTAGAAATGGTTATTGCATTGGGAACTATTTGTATAAACATAATATTGTCAAAACAAAGAAACAAAGAGATAAGCTTTGTGAACTAAATACAAAGATGACAATAGAAGCAATTAAGAATAATAATATAAAGATACTGACACATCCAGGAGATAAAGGTCCATTTGATGTTGAAATAATTGCAAAGGCATGTGCAGAGAACAATGTACTTATGGAAATAAGTACAAGGCATTCTCATTTAACAGTAGAAGAAATAAAGTTGGCAGCAAAAGAAGATGTACGTTTCATAATTAGTAGTGACGCACATACTAAGGAGGCCGTTGGAACTTTTAGGGGTGGTCTTGACAGAGCAATGGAAGCAGGACTAGACCTGTCAAGAATTGTAAATATTGAATTAGGAGATTAAAAAAATGGAAGTTATAATTGTTACAGGGTTATCAGGTGCAGGTAAATCGCAAGCAATAGAAAGCCTAGAAGATATAGGGTACTATTGCGTTGACAATATGCCAGTTGCATTAATTAAAAACTTTATCGAACTTTCTACTGCCAAAGGTGGTGCAATAGAGAAAGCTGCATTTGTAATGGACGTTCGAGGCTCTGAGTTCTCAGATGATATGCTATTTGGTTTTGAAGTCCTAAAAGAAAGCGAAATTGATTTCAAAATAATATTCCTTGAGGCTTCTGATGAAGTTTTAGTAAGGCGATATAGTGAAACAAGGAGGAGACATCCTCTAAGTAAGGCTTCTGTAACAATAGAAGATATTATAAAAGAAAGAAATAAAATAGAAAACGTAAGAAAACTTGCAGACTTCATAATAGACACATCTAGTATGAAAACAGCAGAACTAAAAAACGAACTGATAAACATTTTGTCAGACGATCTGCAAGAAGAAACTTTTGTCATCAACATAATGTCCTTTGGATTTAAACATGGAATTCCAATCTCAGCAGATATGGTATTTGATATGAGGTTTATTCCAAATCCATTTTATATCCCAGAATTAAAAAGTCATACGGGGAATGATAAGGACGTACAAGATTATGTTATGAAACATATAGAAGCTCAAATGTTCAAAAAAAATCTAGCTAAATTAATAAATGATATTATACCATGTTATATGCGAGAAGGTAAATTTCATATTAACTTAGCATTTGGATGTACAGGCGGACAACACCGTTCTGTTACTATGGCAAATGAGTTTCAAAAGTTATTTGAGCTTCAAGGTAAGCGAGTAACCATGAAGCACCGAGATGTAAAAAAATAGGAGGAAACAATGGAAAAAGTAATTATAGCTGCATGTATTTGTGGCGCAGAAGTAACTAAAGAGCAGAACCCAGCAGTTCCTTACACTGTAGAAGAAATAGTAAGAGAAGCAAAATCTGCATATGATGCAGGAGCAGCAGTTATTCATTTACACGTAAGAGAAGATGATGGAACACCTACTCAAAGTGCACAAAGATTCCAGGTATGCGTTGATGCAATCAAAAAAGAATGCCCAGACGCAATTATTCAGCCTTCAACAGGTGGTGCGGTTGGAATGACAGATGAAGAAAGACTAGACTCAACAAATATTGTACCTACACCAGAATTTGCTACACTAGATTGTGGAACATGTAACTTTGGTGGAGATGAAGTGTTTGTAAATACAGATAATACAATCTTTAACTTTGCAAAGATAATGCAAGAAAGAGGAATCAAGCCAGAATTAGAATGTTTCGACAAAGGAATGATTGATATTGCAATGAAAGCATACAAAAAAGGTCTACTAAACGACCCAATGCACTTTGACTTTGTACTTGGCGTACAGATGCCAGCAACAGTTAGAGATTTAAGCTTTTGCGTTGACAGCTTGCCACCTGGAGCAACATGGACAGTTGCAGGACTTGGCAGACATCAGTTTGAAATGGCAGCAGCAGCAATAATTATGGGCGGTCATGTTAGAGTTGGATTTGAAGATAACTTGTTCCTAGAAAAAGGTGTGCTAGCAAAGAGTAACGGAGAACTTGTTGCAAAAGCAGTAAAAATAGCAGAAGCAATTGGTAGACCAGTAGCTACTCCAGCAGAAGCAAGAGAAATCCTAGGATTGACTAAGAAATAATGTCATTTGCAAGTGAAACAAAAAATGAACTAGCTAGAGTAGTTCCAAAAAAGAAATGCTGTATGCTTGCAGAAATCGCTGGTTTCATTAGGATATGTGGAAGTGTAGGACTTGTAGGCGGTGGTAAATTCAAAATAGTAATGACCACAGATAACCCTGCAATAGCTAGACACTACAAAACACTAATTAAAGAATACTTTAGTGTTGATGTGCAGCTAGAAGTTGGACAAGGAAACACCCTAAAAAAAGGAAAGTATTATATCTTGACTATTTTGCCAGAGAATTTAAGTGAATTAATTCTTAGAGAAACTGGTATACTAATGATTAGAGAAGGAATGAACTTTTTTAGCGATGGAATTTATGAAGGACTTGTCAAAACAAAGTGCTGCAAAAAAGCTTATCTGAGAGGATTGTTCCTCGGTTCTGGAATAGTAACGAACCCAGAAAGAGAATATCACTTTGAAATAGTATGTCAAACAGAAATTCTTGCAACAGATGTAAGGAAACTTATTAACAGCTTTGTAGATCTACAATCAAAAAAAGTAGCTAGAAAAAAAGAATATGTTGTCTATGTAAAAGAATCCAGCCAAATTGTAGATATTTTGGCAATAATGGGTGCTTCAGCACAAGTGTTTAAATACGAAAATGTAAAAATAACAAAAGGTATTAGAAATGCTGCAAATAGAATTAATAATTGCGACCAAGCAAATATTGATAAAGCAGTAGCAGCCGCAGAAAAACATATTCAAAATATTAAAAAGATTGATGAGACAATTGGTCTTGAAAATTTGCCAGAAAAACTTAGAGAAGTAGCCTACGCGAGACTTGAAAACCCAGATGTATCACTGGTAGAACTTGGAGAACTTCTAGATCCACCACTGAAGAAATCAGGAGTGAACAAGAGGCTAATTCGTATATCTGAGATGGCAAAGAAGTATTAATTATATAAAATCACCTAGTAATGCGAGTAAACTTTTGGGGAAACTCAAAAGGCTAGGTGATTTTAATTTGAAAAAAAAATCGAATCTTAAGAAATCTTTATAAAAAATAAAGGTTATATTAATATTAGCAGTGTAATATAAAAAAGAAATCAAAAGAGAATTATCTCTAAGAGTAATTGACTAATTTAATTTTATATGAGTATTATCTTAAAATGTATAAAAATGCTCCCAGAAGAAGCAAACTGATAAGGTCAGTTTGCTTCTTTACATATAGGGAAGCCTTGTGCAAACCATAAATCAAAGTGCCACGACCAAAAATAATGTTTAATAGCTGTGAAAGGTGGTAAGTAAAAGCATATACAAAATTCCAGTTACAAAAAATAAACCCAAATAACTGCTTGTGTGATTTTGTCACTTACAACAAGTGTTTAATAGGATATAATCCGAGGTACATAATAAAAACAAATAAGTAAATAAGCAGTTAGAAATAAAAGAGAGAAAATATTAGGAGGAAGAAATGAGCGTATTACATATTACAGGAAATGATTTTGAAAAGGAAGTTATCAACTCAGATAAGAAAGTTTTAGTAGACTTCTTTGCAACATGGTGCGGACCATGCAAAATGGTATCACCAGTATTAGAGGAATTAGCAGCTGAACTAGATGATGTTAAAATCTGCAAAATTGATATTGATGAAAGTAAAGAATTTGCTATCACTAACGGAATCATGAGCGTACCAACACTAATGGTTTACGAGAATGGACAGTTAGTAAACAAAGCTGTAGGAGCACTAGATAAAGCTGGACTTAAGCAGTTGTTAGGCAAATAAACTTACTTAAACTTAATATTTAAGCTAGCTGGTATAAATTAGTTGGCTTTTACACTAAACAAGCTTTGAAACTTAGACTTAGATCTAAAGGTAGAGCTTGTTTTTGTTTGACCATAAACTTGGAATTACCACAGTTATGTGCTATATTATATAGGATAGGAGATTTAAAATTATGATAGAAAAAGGTAAAAAAGAACAGATAAAAATTATAGATATTAGTGATCAGGGACAGGGAATTGGTAAGGCTCAAGGTATGGCAATTTTTGTTCCTAATGTTGTACTAGGAGATGTTGTAACAGTTGAATTTACAAAGGTAAAAAAGAATTATTCATTTGCTAAGTTAATTTCAATTGATGAACCATCTGAATATAGAATTGAAGCCCTATGTAAGCACGCTGGAGATTGTGGCGGTTGCCCTCTAGCAACTACAAGCTACGAAGGACAACTTTTACTTAAAGAAAAACACGTTGTAGATAGGTTGACTAGGCTTGCTGGATTAGAAAATCCAAAAGTTAATGAAATTATCGGTATGGATGAGCCGTTTTATTACAGAAACAAGGCGACATTCCCAATTAGCACTGGCGGAAACATAATGCGCAAAGGTGGAATTATCGAAAGTTTAAAGGAACCATCAATAGGGTTTTTTCGTGGGAAATCACATGATGTAGTGAATTGTGAGGAGTGTTTAATACAAAATCCTGCGGCGTTAGCTGCAGCTCGTGCTACTCGTCAATTTATGATTGAAGATAATATTACTGCTTGGGATGAAAAATGGGAACAGGGTTTGATGAGGCATATGGTTGTCAAAACTGCATTTGAGTCTAAGGAGGTAATGGTTACGTACATCATTAATGGCAAAGGGATTCCAAATGGTGAGAAGTTAATCGGTATGCTTGATGATGAACTTTTCGATGTTGGCTATGAGCTTGCAAGTGTTAATGTGAATACTAACAAGGAAAAGAATAGCAAGGAAATTTATGGTAAGGAAACTACACCTTATGCAGGGAACCATATTATTCATGAGCAAATTGGACAGCTTAAATACGAGGTGTCACCGTTGTCTTTTTATCAGGTTAATCCTGTTATGACTGAAAAGCTTTATGAAAAGGCGTTTGAGTATGCTGGATTAACTGGCAGTGAATATGTACTTGATCTTTATTGCGGTGTTGGGTCCATTGGGCTTTATCTTGCAAAAAATGCTAAATACGTAGTTGGTATTGAGTCTGTGAAACAGGCGGTGCTTGATGCTAACCGTAATGCGGTTATCAATGGTATTGTTAATGCTAGGTTCCTTTGTGGTAAGGCTGAGGAGGCTCTCCCTAAGCTGTTAGCTGGTGAGGGTGATGCTGAGTTAATTAAGGTGGCAAAAAATGCTGATGTGGTGGTTTTGGATCCGCCTCGTGCTGGTTGTGCTAGCTGGTTGCTTGATGCTGTTGTTGAGGTTAACCCTGGTAAGATTGTTTATGTTTCTTGTGATCCTGCTACTTTGGCAAGGGATGTTAAGTATTTGGGCGAACATGGGTATGAGTTTGTTGAGGCTACACCTGTTGACATGTTTGCTTGGACAGGGCATGTGGAGACGGTTGTTTTGATGTCTAAAGTAAAATAATTGAACCTAAAGAAAAGCCTTATTTACTGGGCTTTTCTTCATATACGCGATATAATGAAAACAAGTAGATTGCTAGAAAACAAGACAAGTTTAGTAAGTGGAAACTTATCAAAAGCAAAAAATAGGTCAAAAATGCGTCAGGTCGTAATGCCCATTTAGATAACAAGCACTGTTAGGTGTATTTTGATGTTTGAGGGTTTGGGCTCGTAAGGTGCGGATTGATGTAGGAAAAAATACAAGAAATAGGAGGTTAATATGAAGAAAATTGAAATTAATGCAGCTATTTACCCTATGGTAATGTCTGTTTCTATAAGTAAAACAAAGGCAGAAGGCTTGCAGGATGCTGATCAGTTAGTGAAAATTGATCTTCCACGCGGAGCTTATTTGCTTTATCTTCAAAAAGCAGTCTCAGAACACATGACTGATGAAATAGAGCTTCTGAAGAAATATGCCAATAGTATTAAACTAAATGAGAATGATTTCGAGCTGTTATTAAATATATTAATGACTCCTATCCAACGTAACTGGAACACTTCAATTAGTAACAGTGATATGCTTACTCCGTTTGGAATTGAAATAAAAGGTGAAGGTGGAAGTACTAGATTTGCATTAATAGATGCAGCGGTAGAACATATTAGAGTTGAAGCTTGGGAAGGTATTTTACTAGATATTTTAAAAGAAAACTACATGGATATAATAGAGTGTTTTGATTTTGGAGGATGCTATACAAAAAATGTTATTGATGAAGAATCTGTTCTGAAATTTTCGTTAGGGGCATGGAAATTTTCGGCAGATAGTGCAGAACAAGGTCTAAGCAATACTCTGCGTGCTGCATTCATGTATACATTAGTTGGTTTCCATTGGGGAGACAGGAGAGCTCAATATGCAAGTTTTATTGACTATTTTGAAGCAGAGTACTATAAAAGAGTCTCCTTAATATATGGAATATGGAGTTCGTTAGAGGATAAATCAGAAATAAAGTACATTCCTTTATATGACAGTTTTTATAATTTGGCAGGAATATCAAAAAAAGAATTAATAGATATTTTGAAGGCAGTTCTTGATAACCAAAATGTCGCTATTGATGAAAAACAGGTCCTTAAAGATCAGCTTATTGAAAGCGCTGGAACATTTCATCAAAATATTTCACCAGCAGATGCTGCTCTTGAAGATAGCTTGATTAAACCGGCCTTAAATCTTGTATTATTGCGAGAAAAAGCCAAAGAAACAATAGAATCAGCAAACATTCTTTTTAGTGATTTGAAATATGATGATTGTGCCAATAGATGTTATTATGGAATGATGTTTACATTGAAAACACTTCTAGAGCACCAAGGTAAATTATCTGGATGGAAAAGAAATGAATTAAAGGAATCGGAAACACATAAATCTCTTGAGAATGGTATGAAGGAATTGGTATTAACGGGGATTTTAGATATAACTGATGAGGCGAACTTTGAATATGTTAAGGATCAACGTTGGAAATGTGATTATTCATTATATAAATTTCAAAAACAAGATGCAGAACAGTGTATGAATTATGTAAATAGTTTTTATGAGAAAGTTGAAAGTATAATAAACATATAAAATAAACAAATCCCTGCTAACATCAAAGTCAGCAGGGATTGTTCTTTTCTAATCTAACCATCGATCTCAACACTAACACCGGATTTGAATTCCACAACAAAGTGGTTATCAAAAACGGTGGTTTCTTGTAGTAGTCGATTGACTAGGATTTCATCATATTCAGTTAGTGTGGCAGGCTGAGCTTTAATGAAATCTTGCAATTCAGCAATTCGCTTGATATGGTCATCTCTAGTGACGCCTTCAAGTTCTGATTTATGCTTAAATTCCCTAAGTTCAAATATCTCCTCGGCAAGGGCGTCATAATCATCCTTGTTATTGGCTTTTTTGAGCAGTTCCTTTTGCAGTGCCATAAGTTTGGTATCAATGTCTGATTCTGAAACAGCGCTAGATGCTTTTACTACTGTGGCTATATTTTCTTGTAGCACACCAAGGTAGCTGGTTTTGTCGCTGAGTAGCTTGTTAATTGCTCCTACAATTATGTCTTGTAGCAGTAGCTCATTTACTGTTCTAGCTTTGCAAGCAATACCAGTATTCTCTAAGCGGCTAATGCAGCGCCAGACAATGGACCTACAACCGCGATTGTTCCAATGGATCCGCCTAAATGCAACACCACAACCGCCGCAGATTACTTTCTGGGATAAGATGTGGCTTCCGCTATAAACGCGTTTCTTGCCGGCGCTATCGGTTTTAACAAGGCGCCTGTTGATTAGTTCTTGCTGGACTAGCATAAATAAGTCTTTAGGAATAATGGCCTCGTGATTATCTTCTACATAATACTGTGGAGCTGCGCCTTTATTCTTAACTCGCGTTTTTGTTAGGTAGTCCGTAGTAATGGTCTTTTGCAGCAGAGCATCACCCATATATTTTTCGTTTCTAAGAATAGAAGTAATATTGCTGGTGTGCCATTTTGCGTTGCCAGCACCATTTAGAATACCATCATCCATAAGTCCTTTGGCTATTTTATTGGAACTAAAACCTTCTAGGTATTCCCGGAATATTCGTTTTACAACTTCGGATTCCTTCGGTTCGATAATTAAATTGCCATCAGCATCTTTGGTGTAACCAAGAAATCGCTTTGCATTAATAACAACTTTTCCTTGCTGGTAGCGGTATTGAATTCCCATTTTAACGTTCTGGGAAAGTGACTGACTTTCTTGCTGGGCCAGAGAAGCCATAATGGTTAGAAGCACTTCACCTTTAGAATCCATGGAGTTAATATTTTCTTTTTCGAAGAATACCGGGATATTCTTATCTTTTAATTGCCTAATGTATTTTAAGCAATCCAGTGTATTTCTAGCAAAGCGGCTAATTGATTTTGTAATAATCATATCAATGTTGCCAGCTTCACATTCATCAATCATTTTATTGAACTCTTCACGCTTTTTTGTGTTGGTTCCTGATATACCATCATCGGCATAAATACCTGCTAGTGTCCATTCTGGATTTGCTTCAATAAACTTTGTATAGTGTTCAATTTGAGCTTCATAGCTTGTTGCCTGTTCATCACTATCTGTACTAACACGACAGTAGGCGGCTACTCGTAGCTTTGGTTTTTCAGCTTGTTTTACATTGTTTCCAAGCTGTGGTCTTGCAGGAATAAAAGTAACATTTGCCATTATAACACCTCGCTTCTAATTAAGCTGTAGATGTATTCAGCCTGCATAATTGGATCAGAATAGTTTTCTGTAATTTCATGCATATAAAATTTAGTAGGTATATGTCTAATCTTTTCTTTTTGCTTTAGCTCTGTACGTCCAAGTTTTGTGGCACGTATTGCAATTTCTTCTTGTACCTGCGCAAAGGTATCTTTATCAATAATTGCGGGGTAAAAGTTATCGCCTAAGTAAATGCGATTACACATCATACGTTTTGCTGTTCCATGGTAGGTATCAAGTCCTGCTTCTTTAGCTGCATTAGTCAATCCCATACCAGACAAATAATTCTTGTAAAGGTTACACACTGTGGCAGCGGCAGTTTCATCTATAACCGCCACACCTCCGACAATGCGATAACCAAATGGGGTATGTCCCATATCATCACATCCTTTCTTTGAGATTTAAGCCACATTTAAGCTTGAATTCTACTTCGTGTCTTGAGTGAACAATAATTGAATCAACATACTTTTCAAATAGCCCTTCATCAAAAGTAACTATCATAGAGGCACGTTCTGCAAAGCGTAGTAGAGTAGTAATCTCTGTTAATGCAGAAGATGCTCCAGTGATATTCTTTTCCAGCTGTTCTATTTCTTTTTGGAAATTGTCGGCCTGTGTAAGTAGGTCATTATTTTCTTTTGTAAATAAGACGGTATCAATATATCCCTGGGCCATAAGCTTTTTCAAGGTTTCTCTTTGTTCTGTATTTTGTAGTAAAAGTCTATGAATTTCACCAATACGCTGTAGGTTCTCATCCTTACTTGAGCTTTTAATATTCTCTACAAGCGGGCGAAGTATTAAGCGGTGAGCAAAGATTAATTTGTTTATCATTGAGATAAAGGCTAATTGTAAAGCATCATCTCTAACATAAAGCATAGAACATTTGTCTTTGTCCTCGATGTGGGTATTGCAGCACCAGGCAACATACTTATAATCTTTACAAGTGTGAGTTCTTCGCTTAAAGGTATCACCACATTCGCCGCATTTAACTTTCCCTGAGAGTACATAGCGTTTCTGATATTTATCACTACCGGTAACAATACCTTTTTCACTTCTGCGTTTGGCCAGTAGAAGATTAGCAGCTTCGAAATCTTCTTTACTTATAATAGCTTCGTGATGATCAGCAACATAATATTGTCCTTGCTGTCCATTGTTGGGCCTGCGGGTAAAAGAACTATCTGTAAATGTCTTTTGAAATAAAACATCACCAATGTATTTTTCGTTTTTTACAATGCTATTAATTGTACCAGCGGACCAATTTCTACCTTTTTTACTTGGAACCTGTTCCCTATTTAAACCAATAGCAATGGCACGAGTGCCTTTACCAGATAATAGTTCCGCAAAGATTCGTTTTACAATAAGAGCCTGTTCAGGGACAACTACCATTTCTTCGCCATTCCAAATATAACCGTAGGGTGGGTAGCTTATTTTAAATGTTCCATTTTCAAATCGCTTTTGTATGGACCATTTTGAGTTATCGGAAATTGATATTGATTCATTTTCAGCCATACTGCTTAGGATAGAAAGAAATAGCTCACTTTCCATGGAAAGCGTATTTATGTTTTCCTTTTCAAAATAAATGGGTATCTTTAGCTCTTGAAGTTTTCTTACCATTTCCAAACAGTCGGTAGTATTTCTTGAAAATCGGCTTATGGATTTAGTAATAATATAATCAATTAAGCCATTTTCACAGTCTTTCATCATCCGCATTAGTTCGGTACGTTTATGTTTTTTTGTACCAGTGATTCCTTCATCGTAATAAAGTCCGGCAAAGTGCCAATCTTCTCTAGAAAGAATGTAGTTTTCATAAAAAGTTATTTGAGCTTCTAAGCTTTCAAGCTGCGCATCACTATCTGTAGAAACACGAGCATAGGCTGCAACTCTTAACTTTGGTTTGATGTCAGAAATAGTAGTAGCTTCATTGATTTTTGTAACTTTTCGCATGGTTTCACCTCCTTCCGGTAGTATCACATATTAACTCTAAAAGCTGTATATATCAACGACTATCATGCATAATCTCAGCTAAAAATGGAGAGAAAGATTTGCGATTTAATTCAGTGATTTTGTTGAACTCCAACAAGGAAATAAGTCCACACTTCAAGAGTTCTTCAAGTGCTTTTTGTGCACGATAATAATCAAATTCATCTAATAGTTTTTCGTCTGTCATAGTAGACCTCCAATCTGAGAAGGCATACCTCCTCAAATCTTCCGTCAAAGAAAAACAGAACATATCGAAGCCCTAAATAAAAAAAGCCTGCAAGCATTTCGATTAAGAAACACCTGCAGGTAAAATAATAATATTTAATTAAACACGTTTAGCGTAATCAAGGGAGATCCAGCCAGCACCAGATTTAAGTTTGCCCCAGCCGGCAGTAGCGCCTTGGCCAGCCTTAACTTCTACAATAGTAAAAGTTCCAATGCCAGTGAAGCTTCCGGTGCGACCATAATTAGTACCAGGACCAGATCTAATATTTAAATCCTTGATTGAAACACTAACTAGATATGGAAGAGCGGTAGTTTGGCTTGTCTGTGCTGTTGGATATAAAGCATTTCCAGAATCATCAAATACATAATAGCCCGGATTAGCGTCAGCGATTTTCTTAGCATTTGCTAAAACTTTATAAGCACCAATTTGACTTTTAGCATCAGACCATGTTTTACGAACGCGATAGTAGGTAGTTGTAGAAGTGGAAGGAGTAGTGGTATTAGTTGCTCCAAGTAGCTTATTTACCTTTTCTGCAATATCACCATGACGTTCATATAAATAATTACCAGGGCATGACTTGTTGGCAAACCAGCGGTGTACACTCATGTTTTGTTTATCCACTTGTCCTATCAGTGATTTGTCTGCTTTCCACAATAATTCTTTAATACCATTACGCTTACATATATCTGCACATAGAGTAATCAGTGCATTGTAAGCAGCATCGGTAACAGCATATGGTGCTGATGTATCTGATGCCACCTCAATTGTAATGGCTCTATGGTCATTTGAAGATGAAGAAGAACACCAACTTCTATCTTTTTCTTCTACAGACAATCCAATGGATCCATCTTTTCCAACGATGTAGTTTGAAGAACATTCTCTATCTGTAGTTGCAAAATAATCACATCCTTGTTTAGCTGTCCATTGGCCCACAATGCAATGAATGGTAATGGTATCAATTGCATGATTTCTTGGGCTTGTTTTATTCTTTGAAATATTCTTATAGGTTACTAGCGAACTATTTGTATATGCCATATTACTTGTTCTCACTTTCCGAGCGGTCATGTAACTGCTCTAATACTGTTTTCATTTTTTCTGGTATTGGTAGTCCAAGGAATGCTGCGTTTTCTAGTAATGAAACACCTTCAT
>JAVWMQ010000002.1:0-86617 GCA_036637375.1 Anaerovoracaceae bacterium | reverse complement strand
ATATTTTAGGAAAGAGGAAGTTGACATGGCCACCCGGTTGATAGTATAATGTAACAGTTATAGGCATTAGATTATATGTCAGGAGGTGAAGTAGAAAATGGCACAAGTAATTGTTAAAGAAAACGAAAGCTTGGAAAGTGCTCTTAAAAGATTCAAGAGATCATGCGCAAGAGATGGCGTTATGAGTGAATTAAGAAAAAGAGAACACTATGAAAAACCAAGTGTTAAGAGAAAGAAAAAGTCTGAAGCTGCAAGAAAAAAGGCTAAGAAATACTAATTCGTAGTAGGCAGTATGGAAGAAGGTGTAGAATTTGACCTTAAAAGAGAGATTAATGAATGACTTTAAAGAGGCTATGAAAAGCCACGATACAGTCAAAAAAGATACAATAAACCTTGCAAGAGCTGCAATTAAGCAGGTGGAGGTAGATACTAGAGTCGAACTTACAGACGAAGATATACTACCAATTATTTCTAAGCAAGTAAAAATGAGAAAAGACGCCCTTGTTGACTTTGAAAAAGGCGGGCGAACTGACTTAGCAGATGCCTATAAAAAAGAAATAGAAATACTAGAAGTTTATTTACCAGAGCAATTATCAGAAGATGAAATCAGAGAAATTATTAAATCTGTAGCATCTGAACTTGGAATTGAAGGCGGTAAGCAAAACATGGGGAAACTTATGGGAGCTTCTATGCCAAAGGTTAAAGGTTTAGCTGATGGTGGAATGGTTAAAAAAGTTGTAGAAGAATTTCTATCATAAGACTATTAAGAGTGAGTGTATACTCACTCTTTTTTTAAATTATAAAAAAAAGAACAATTATATTATTAAAAGATGTTGTAATTTACTATAAATAAAATATAATGTATATGTATGTTTATATCTATTGAACAGGAGGAATACTTGGAAAATATAGTTAGAATAATAATTCATGATGCAATTGATAGAAGCGAATTATTTGGAAATATGGACAAAAATATTAAGACTATTAAAGATAATCTTAAAGTTGACATTATACAACGTGACAATGAGCTGGTTATTAAAGGTGATGATGCTGATAAAGCAGAAAGCTTAGTTAATGAGTTAATAGGAATAATCAGTGCAGGAGAGAAAATAGATACACAAAAGATCTTGTATGTTTTGAATTTAGTTGAAAAAGGTCTTTCATATAAAGATAGCAGCCTTGAAAAAGATGTTGTCTGCTTCACACATATGGGCAAGCCTCTTAAAGCAAAAACCATAGGACAAAAGAAATATATTGAGGCAATGAGGAAAAACGACATTGTTTTTGGTATTGGTCCAGCAGGTACAGGTAAAACATATCTGGCAGTAGCTATGGCGATTGCGGCATATAAGCGAAAAGAAGTAGAAAGAATTATTTTGGCTAGACCAGCTGTAGAAGCGGGAGAACGATTAGGATTTTTGCCAGGTGATTTACAAGAAAAGGTTGATCCTTATTTAAGACCACTTTATGATGCATTGTTTGATGTTCTAGGCAAGGACACTGCTACAAGGTTAAAGGAAAAAGAAGTTATTGAAGTAGTACCTCTTGCCTATATGAGAGGACGTACACTGGATAACTCTTTCATTATTTTGGATGAAGCACAAAATACAACAAAAGAACAGATGAAAATGTTTTTGACACGTATGGGGTTTGGATCCAAAATGGTAATTACAGGTGATGTTACTCAAATAGATTTACCTAGAGGAAAGAAATCTGGATTAGTAGAAGCGGCTAGAATTTTGAAAGGACTAAAAGAAATCCAATTCTGCTACTTAAAAGATATAGATGTAGTAAGACATCATTTGGTGAGAATAATCATTGGTGCGTACGATAAATATTATAGAGAGAATCCAGGAGAAGAAGAATGGAATTAATTATTGATGGTGAAATGCTTCCAGAAGGCGATTTTTTGAATATGTTCCAAGAGGCAACGCTTCATTGTTTAAAACATGAAGGTATCAAAAATGATAACTTAGAGATTAGTATTACTTTTGTTTCTGAAAATGAAATTAAGGATATTAATAATGAGTTCAGAGGAATAAATAAGGTTACAGATGTTCTTTCTTTTCCTCAATTTGAAGAAAAAGAGGAAATTCCAGAAGTTGGAATATATGCACTTGGAGATGTTGTTATATGCGTTGAACAAGCAAAAAAACAAAGTGAAGAGTTTGGACACTCATTTGAGAGGGAATTAACATACCTTTTTGTCCATAGTATATTTCATCTGCTTGGTCATGATCATATGGAGGACGAGGAAAAAAGTGTTATGAGAATGTGCGAAGAAGATGTTATGAATTCTCTAGGTTTGGAGAGATAAGATGAATCAAAAATTATATGAACTGGCAATTGAAGCAATGGAAAATGCTTATGCCCCATATTCTAAATTTTGTGTTGGGGCAGCTATACTTTGTAGTAGCGGTAAAATTTATTTAGGAGCAAATATAGAAAATGCATCTTATGGTGCAACAATTTGTGCTGAGAGAGTTGCGGCTGTTAAAGCGATATTTGATGGAGAAAGAGACTTCGTAAAGATTGCTATTGCATCTGGTCATGGAGAAACATGGCCTTGTGGAATTTGTAGACAGTTTTTATATGAGTTTAGTAAAGATATGATTGTTATAACTGGAGACGAAGATGGAAACATCAAAGAAATGGCTTTGTCTCAATTATTACCGAAAGGATTTAAACTGTGAGAAGTGGATTTATTAGTATTATAGGAAGACCAAATGTTGGGAAGTCAACATTATTAAATGCAGTTTTAGGGGAAAAAATTGCTATTGCAACAGATAAGCCCCAAACAACACGAAATAGCATCAGAGGTATTTATACAGATAGCGAGTGCCAAATGATATTTATTGATACACCAGGCATTCATAAACCGAGGACAAAACTTGGAAATTACATGACGGATACAGCTTTATCTACATTTAATGAAGTGGATGCGATTTTATTTCTTGTTGATGATAGTTTGAACTCTGGACCAGGAGATAAATTTATTGTTGATATGCTAAAAGATATTGATACGCCAATCTTTTTGATAATAAATAAAATTGATAAACTGGGTCCAATGAAGTACAAGGAAATATACGAGGAATATAGTGAACTTGGAATTTTTGAGGGAATTTTTGGTGTATCAGCAAAAGAAAATATTAATGTAGATGAAGTGATAACAGCTACAAAAAAATTAATGGAAGAAGGACCAATGTACTTCCCGTCAGATATGGTAACAGATCACCCAGAGCGATTTATTGTAAGTGAAATTCTAAGAGAAAAACTTTTACTTTATCTTGAAGAAGAGGTTCCTCATGGTGTTGCCGTAGAAATTGAAAGCTATGAAGAAAAAGAAAATATAACCAATATTAGTGCTATTATTTACTGTGAGAGAAAATCTCACAAAGGAATAATAATTGGAAAACAGGGGCGTAAACTAAAGGGCATTGGTAAAAGTGCTAGAGAAGAAATAGAAGCTCTAATTGGGTGCAAAGTATATCTACAATTATGGGTAAAGATTAAAGAAAACTGGAGAGATAGTGATTTTGCACTATCGAATTTCGGATATAAGGATAGATAAAAGAAATGTACGTAGATAGTGAAGGAATAATAATTAAACAAACAAAATCTGTTAATGGCAGAAAAATGGTTACTTTGTTTTCAAAAAAATATGGCAAAATTAGTGCGGGCACAAGCATTAATGAAAAGGGTAAAGGTAAATCCTCTCTAGCCATGAAACCTTTTACTTACGGCAGATATAATTTATATAAGAACAGGGACAATTTCAATGTTAATGGCGCAGAAACTATTAAGAGTTATTATAGAATTGGTGAAAACATTGATAAGTATATGGTGTGCTCCTATATACTTGAACTTACTGATAAGCTATTAGGCTATAGTGAATCAAATCCGCGACTTTTTAATCTTTTGCTAGATTTTTTTGAAGAAATTGAGAAAAGAGAAAAGAAGTATATGACCTTAGTTTTAGCGTATGAGGTTAAGTGTCTAAAAGAACTAGGTGTATTGCCTGAGATACATTTTTGTACAAAATGTAATTCCAAAGACGAACTTAATTATTTTAGCGTTAAGGATGGTGGTGTACTTTGTTCAAAATGTATAAAAGATGAAGCAAATAGTAGGCAGGAAACGTTGATTTTTCCTATAAAATTTGGTATTATAAGTATATTAGAGTTTTTTATCAAAAATCCACTAAGCAGTCTAAAAAAATTAACATTAGAAGATAGTTCTTTGCTTGAAATTAGAGCTATTATTAAAGAATATATGATGTATCATTTAGATGTTTATAATTTGAAAAGTGAGAGTTTTTTAACTTTTGATTAGGAGGAAGAAAAAATGGAAATTACTTTGGAAAAAATTGAATTAGTAAAAGACAGAACCGGTGTTAGTTACAAAGAAGCAAAAGAAGCTCTTGAGGCTGCTGATGGCAGTGTTGTAGATGCGATTATTAGTATTGAAGAAGAAATTGATCAAATGGGCAAAAAATCATTTGGTGAGCAGGGAACAGCTATAATCGATTCACTAAAAGAACTTGTGAAAAAAGGGAACGTATCAAAAATTGTGATTAAAAATAAAGACGGCGAAGTTGTTTTGAATGTTCCAGTTAACGCTGGAATTTTAGGTGCGGTTGTTGCTCCTTGGGGAATAATTGCTGGTGCGATTGCATCATTTGGTTTTAAATGTGTAATTGAAGTGATTAAAACTGATGGGACAATTATTGATGTAAGTGATAGAGCAAATGAAACAGCTCAAAAAGCAAAAGTTAAGAGCAATGAAGTTTACGATAAAGTTAAAAATAGTGATACTTACGAAAAAGTAAAGGATGTAGCTGAGGAAACTTTTGAAAAGACAACTGAATTTGCAAAAAGTAAATTTAAAAAGCATGACAAGAATAATAAAGACGATTTCGCATCAGATTTTGATGTAGATTATGAAGAAAGTGAAGGCGAAGAAGAATAAAATGGAAAAACTTACAATGGAAAAACTAGTTGCATTAGCAAAAGGCAGAGGATTTGTGTATCCAGGATCTGAAATATACGGTGGACTTGCAAATTCGTGGGATTACGGTCCATTAGGTGTGGAATTCAAAAATAATATTAAAAAGGCTTGGTGGAAAAAATTTGTTCAAGAGTCAAAATATAATGTTGGATTAGATGCGGCAATTCTAATGAACCCACAAACATGGGTTGCGTCTGGACACGTTGGTGGCTTTTCGGATCCATTAGTAGATTGCAAAGCATGTCAAGCAAGATTTAGAGCAGATAAATTAATTGAAGATCACATGGCAGCAAAGGGTGAAGATGATGTTGTTGTTGATGGTTGGTCAAAGGAACAGCTTGAAGAATACATAGTTTCAAATGGTGTGACTTGCCCAGAGTGTGGGAAGTCTGACTTTACTGGAATTAGACAGTTTAATTTGATGTTTAAAACGTTCCAGGGGGTTACAGAGGACTCGCAGTCAGAGATTTTCCTAAGACCAGAGACAGCACAAGGCATATTTGTGAATTTCAAAAACGTACAGAGAACAGCAAGAAAGAAATTACCGTTTGGAATAGCTCAAATTGGTAAATCATTTAGAAATGAAATTACACCAGGGAATTTCATCTTTAGAATTAGAGAATTTGAACAAATGGAATTAGAATTTTTCTGTAAGCCAGGTGAAGATATGGAATGGTTTGAATACTGGAAGAACTATTGCGGTCAGTTCTTAAGTAGTCTGGGAATGAAAGCAGAGAATGTTAGATTTAGAGATCATGATAAGGAAGAATTATCTCACTATAGTAATGCTACAACAGATATTGAATATTTGTTCCCATTTGGATGGGGTGAACTTTGGGGCATTGCGGATAGAACCGATTTTGACTTAAAGCAACACGCAGAGCATTCAAAAAAAGACTTGAATTATGTTGATTCTGAAACAGGTGAAAAGTTTATACCATATTGTATTGAACCATCACTGGGGGCAGATAGAGTTACTTTAGCATTTTTAGCGGATGCGTATGATGAAGAAGTTGTTTCAAGTGAAAATGGCAAAGAAGATACTCGTGTTGTAATGAGATTTCATCCAGCATTAGCACCATTTAAGGCGGCAGTATTGCCATTAGCAAAGAAATTAGCACCAGTTGCAGAACCAATTTTTGAAGAACTTTCAAAGTATTTCAATGTGGATTATGATGCAGCAGGATCTATAGGTAAGAGATATAGAAGAGAAGACGAAATTGGAACACCGTTCTGCATTTGTGTTGACTTTGATACAGAAACAGATGGATGTGTAACAATACGTGATAGGGATACTATGGAGCAGGTTAGATTACCTATTACAGAAGTAAAAAGTTATATTGAAGAAAAATTAATCTTTTAAGGAGAAAGTAAAGTATGGAGAAATTTGTTTACTCGTTTAACGAGGGCTCTAAGGACATGAAAAACCTTTTAGGGGGAAAAGGAGCAAACTTGGCAGAAATGACAAAAATTGGTTTGCCAGTGCCTTTTGGCTTTACAGTTACGACTGGAGCATGTAACAGATATTATGATGAAGGACAGACTATAGGGGAAGATATTATTAAAGATATATTCCTAAAACTAGAAGAACTTGAAATTGTAACAGGTAAAAGATTTGGATTTATTGACAATCCTCTATTAGTATCTGTTCGTTCAGGATCTGTATTTTCTATGCCAGGAATGATGGACACAATTTTGAACTTAGGTCTTAATGATGAAACAGTAGTAGGACTTGCAAAACTAACTGAAAATGATAGATTTGCATATGACAGCTATAGAAGATTCATTCAGATGTTTGGTGATGTTGTAATGGAGATTTCTAAATCTAAATTTGACAACATCTTTGAAAGCAAAAAAGCCGAAAAAGGGTGTGAATTTGACGTTGATCTAACAACAGAAGATTTGAAGGAAATTATTGTAGGCTATAAAAAATTAGTTGCGGATGAAATCGGAAGAGAATTCCCACAAGATCCTAAAGATCAGTTGATGGAAGCAATTAAAGCGGTATTCCGTTCATGGAACAATGATAGAGCTATTTTATATAGAAAGCTAAATAGTATTCCATCAAACCTTGGAACTGCTGTAAACGTTCAATCTATGGTATTTGGTAATATGGGAGATACATCTGGGACAGGTGTAGCCTTTACAAGAAGCCCTGTTAATGGGGAAGATAAAATATTTGGTGAATTCCTTGTAAATGCACAGGGAGAAGACGTAGTAGCGGGAATTAGAACTCCTCAGCCTATTGAAGAAATGGCAGTTGCGTTCCCAGAAGTTTATGCAGACTTCGTTAGAATTGCTGAACTACTAGAAAAACATTATACTGATATGCAGGATATGGAGTTTACAGTTGAAAGAAACAAACTTTATATGCTACAAACAAGAAATGGTAAAAGAACTGCTGCAGCAGCAGTTAAAGTTGCTGTAGATATGGAAAAAGAAGGATTAATTGATAAAGAAACTGCAGTTACAAGATTAGAGCCTGCACAGATTGATCAGCTTCTTCATCCAAAATTTGACGAGGAAAGTTTAAAGTCAGCAGTTAAGCTTGCTAAAGGTTTACCTGCATCACCTGGTGCAGCTGCTGGAAAAATTTACTTCACTGCTAATGCTGCGGCTGCTGCTGTTGAAGGTGGAGAAAAAGTTATTCTTGTTAGACAAGAAACTTCACCAGAAGATTTAGCAGGAATGGTTGTAGCTGAAGGAATCTTAACTGCAAGAGGGGGAATGACATCTCATGCAGCTGTAGTTGCAAGAGGTATGGGCAAATGTTGTGTAGCAGGTTGTTCAGAAATAATTGTAAATGAAGATGCAAAAACAATGGCAGTGGATGGAAAAGTTTACACAGAAGGTGACTTTATTTCTCTGGATGGTACTGCTGGTATTGTTTATGATGGCGAAGTGAAAACTGTAGCTCCAGAGCTTTCAGGAGATTTTGCTACAATAATGAAATGGGCTGATGAAATCAGAACACTTAAAGTTAGAACAAACGCTGATAATCCTAAGGATGCGGCTCAGGCTGTTGAATTTGGCGCAGAGGGTATTGGTCTATGCAGAACTGAGCATATGTTCTTTGAAGAAGAAAGACTTCCAAGTGTTAGAAGAATGATTCTAGCTGATACAGAAGAAGAAAGAAGAGCAGCATTAGCTATGCTACTACCTTTCCAAAAAGGTGACTTTAAAGGCATTTATGAAGCTATGGAAGATAGACCTGTAACGATTAGATTACTTGATCCACCACTTCATGAATTCTTGCCACATAACGAAGAAGAAATTAGAATACTATCTGAACAAATAAATGTGCCATATGAAAAGCTGGCTCAAAAGGTTGAAGATTTACATGAATTTAACCCTATGCTAGGACACAGAGGTTGTAGATTAGCAATTACGTATCCAGAAATTGCTGAAATGCAGGCTGAAGCTATTATGATGGCAGCAATCGAGCTAAAGAAAGAAAAAGGAATGGAAATTATTCCTGAAATCATGATTCCTCTTGTTGGTCTTGAAAAGGAATTTATGAATGTAAAAGAAACTGTTGTTGAAACAATCAACAAAGTCTTTGAAAGAGAAAATGAAAAGGTTGAGTATTTAGTAGGAACAATGATTGAAATTCCAAGAGCGGCACTTACAGCAGATGAAATTGCAAAGGGCGCTGAATTCTTCTCATTTGGTACAAATGACTTGACTCAGATGACATTTGGATTCTCAAGAGATGACACAGGACAGATTATCAAAGAATATGGAGATAAGCTTATTTTTGAAGAAGATCCATTCCAAACTCTTGATCAGTCAGGTGTTGGTCAACTTGTTGAAATGGCAGTTGAAAAAGGTAAAAAGACAAGACCTAATATTAAATTAGGAATTTGTGGCGAACATGGTGGAGATCCAAAAACAGTTGAGTATTGCTACAACTTAGGATTAAACTATGTATCATGCTCACCATTTAGAGTACCGATTGCAAGACTTGCAGCGGCACAGGCAGTTGTTAAAAGCAAACAAAAATAAATAACCCAAATAACCAGATGTGTTGAATGCATCTGGTTATTTTTATAAAAAAACATTGACGAAAATAAAACTTAATGATATTATATGAATAAGAGGTTAGCGAAGGCTAACCAAAATAATTGGGCATAGGTTAGCGTTGGCTAACTGGAGAATAAAGGAGGAAACTATGAGTGTTGTAATAATAGGTGGTAATGATTGTATGGTGACGAAATATATTGAATTATGCAAGGAATATGATTATAAAGCAAAAGTATATACACAGATGAAAGGGACTCTAAGAGATAAAATTGGAAATCCCGATTTACTTGTACTATTTACTAATACAGTTTCGCATAAAATGGTGAAATGTGCTTTGAGCAGTGCTAAGGGAAGCAAAACAAAAATAAAGAGATGTCACTCTAGTTCTCTAACAGCACTTAAAGGAATTTTAAAGGAGGAACAGTAGGGAATATGTCAACAGATTTAATTATTAGACATTGTGCGCCTACTTTGGCGGGCATGAAAGTAGGAAGCCTATTTGCATATAATTTTTTGAACTTAGAGCAACTATATGAAGATATCAAAAAACTAAATTTTAAAATGATGAAAAAAGATATTTTTTATAAAATTCTTAGTATAAATGGAAATAGAGCGATGATTTATGTTTACAGAAAAAGTAAACTTAATTTTGTGTTGACCGATGAACGTGTACAAAATCTTTTAAAAGATTATGGATATAATTTTAATGCATTGGATGAAGCCATTGATTTTCTATGTTATAGAATCAAGATTTCTAAGGATTTCCCACATGAAATCGGTGTTTTTTTAGGATATCCAATTGAAGACACAGAATGCTTTATTAAGAATAAAGGGTGTAACTTTAAATGTTCAGGGCACTGGAAGGTTTACTGTAATGTAAGTGAAGCAAAGAAAACATTTGAAAAGTTTAGAAAATGTAAAAATGTATATTTGGAAAAATTTAGTCAAGGTTATACATTAGAAAAGTTAACAGTTTAAAAATAACTCTTGATTTTTTCCTTTTAAAGGTATATCATACTCTATGGAGAATAGTTTGGCTCACATATAAAAGGGAGTAGCTAGCAAGAAATTGTAGCAAATGCGTCAGTACGATTAATAATCCGCGTTTGCTTTAAATAGCGAGACTTTTAGAACAACTTTTGTTGTTTTAAGAGTCTTTATTTATTTTCATTGGGATAATGTGAAAGTTTTAGGAGGTATGTATGTTTTACAACAAAGAAAAAGAACTTGTTATTGAAGAGTTCAATTCTTCATTGGAAGGATTAAAATCAGAACAAGTACAATTAAACAAAGAACAATATGGAGAAAATAAAATTGAAGAAAAAAAGAAAAAGAGTGTTCTGCAAATCTTTTTAGAGCAGTTTAAGGATCTATTGGTAGTGATCTTGATAATTGCAGCTTTGATTTCTGCGGCTACAGGAAATATGGAAAGTACCATTGTAATTATTGCAGTTATTGTAATGAATTCAATATTAGGAACTGTACAGTATGTTAAGGCAGAGAAGTCTCTTGACAGTTTAAAGAAGATGTCATCACCAAGTGCAAAAGTAATTAGGGATGGAAAGAGTATTGAAATTCCAGCATACGAATTAGTTGTTGGAGATATTATTAGACTTGAAGCAGGCGATGTTGTACCAGGAGATGGTAGGGTTTTGGAAAGTTACTCGCTTAAAATTAATGAAAGTGCATTAACTGGTGAATCGGAAAGTGTTGAAAAAATTTCAGATAAACTTGATGCTGAAAAGGTGGCTTTGGGTGATCAAAAGAATATGGTTTTTTCTAGTTCGCTTGTAACATATGGCAGAGCTACGGTAATTATTACCGCTGTTGGTGGACATACTGAGCTTGGAAAAATCGCTGAATTACTTGATAATACAGCTGAAAGAAAAACACCGCTACAAGTTAGTATGGATAATTTTAGTAAGAAACTATCCATTTTAATATTATTAATATGTATTCTAGTAATGGGATTAAGCTTATTCAGAGGAATGGCTATGGTGGATGCACTTTTATTTGCAGTGGCTCTAGCAGTTGCGGCAATTCCAGAAGCATTATCATCTATTATTACAATTTCACTTGCCATTGGAACGTCAAAAATGGCAAAGCAAAATGCTATTGTAAAGAAGCTAAGAGCTGTTGAAGGTTTAGGCTGTGTTTCTGTTATTTGCTCTGATAAGACAGGTACTTTAACGCAAAATAAAATGACTGTAGAAGAAGTTATTAGTGAAGACTTCGTTAAAGATCTATTGCTAACAACATCAATTTTATGTAATGATACTATTGTAAATGATGAAGGATTACTAGGTGATCCTACGGAAACTGCGTTAGTTGACTATTATATAAAGAATAAAAATGATTATGAAGATAAAATTATAAAATATGCTAGAATCTCAGAGATTCCTTTTGATTCAGAGAGGAAATTAATGAGTACATTGCATAATATCGAAGGAAAGACATTAATGCTTACAAAAGGAGCGGTAGATGTTTTGACAGAGAGAGTTAAGCATATTGTTAAAGGTGATGAAATTATTGATGTTACAGAAGCTGACATCGAGAATATTAAAAAACAGAATGAAGAATTGTCAAACCAAGGATTAAGAGTTTTGGCGTTTGCATATAAGGAAACAGAAAACATTTCTAACTTGGAGTTGAGTATGGAAGATGACTATACATTTATTGGTTTAATTGCAATGATGGATCCACCAAGGGAAGAGTCAGCAGCAGCTGTTAGAGATTGTAAAAAGGCTGGAATTAAACCTGTAATGATTACGGGTGACCATAAAATAACAGCAACAGCAATAGCGAAAAAAATCGGACTTTATGAAGAAGGTGATAGAGCTATTACAGGACTTGAACTTGATGCTATGTCTGATGATGAACTTAGAGAAAGCATTAAAGATATTTCTGTTTATGCAAGAGTTTCTCCAGATAACAAGATTAGAATTGTTAATATGTGGCAGGAACTTGGACATGTAGTTGCAATGACGGGTGACGGTGTTAATGATGCACCAGCTCTAAAGCAATCAGATATAGGTATTGCAATGGGTATTACTGGTACTGAAGTATCAAAAGATGCTGCATCTATGATTCTTACTGATGATAACTTTGCTACAATCATTAAAGCAGTTTTAAATGGTAGAAATATCTATGCAAATATCAAAAACTCAATTAAATTCTTATTATCTGGAAATACAGCAGGTATTTTGGTAGTGTTATATGCTTCAATATTAGGACTACCAACACCATTTGCTGCTGTACATTTGCTATTCATTAATCTTGTGACTGATAGTTTACCAGCACTTGCAATAGGAATGGAGCCATCAAATAAAGAATTGATTAAAGACAAACCGAGGGGGAATGATGAGGCTATATTAAGTAAAAATGTAATGCTTGAGATAATTCTTCAAGGCTTTGTTATAGGTGCTGCAACAATTGGAGCATTCTACTATGGACTACAAGAAGATGTAACAACTGCTATGACAATGGCCTTTGCAACATTATGTTTAGCTAGATTATGGCATGGATTTAACTCAAGAGGATTACAATCTATCTTTAAGTTAAAATTTTTTACAAATATGTTTGTAATATATGCATTCATAGTTGGTGTGCTGTTACTAAGTTGTGTACTATTTATTCCAGTGTTAATGAGTGCGTTTAGCATTGCAACATTATCTGTAAATCAGATAGTAGCAATAGCAGTTTTAGCTTTTGTACCTACTTTGGTAATACAGACTGTAAAAGTTATTTTAGACATGAGAAGAAAATAATTATAATTAAAGCGACTAATGGTAAATTAGTCGCTTTTTAAATACATTTTTTACCATTTATCTTGACATTTACCGGCTTTAGATGTAATGTTGTATTTAGGAGGAAAAAATGGAAAATATTACAATTAAATTTGTTAGTCGTGATTTTGAATATGGGCTAACATTAATAGAAAACATATCACACAACAATAAATATATTAGTTTTGAAATTTGTGATGAAGTTAAGGATATAAAAGGCAATAACATTATTTTGTTTGATATAGACATGGAACATATGGATGGGGTAATGAGATTAGTTGAGAACGCTAGCGAAGAGGATGAACTTTCGATTTATAGGTACAATAGTATTCCGATTTTTATAGGAAAGCTTTTGACAGGATATAATATTTTAAGTGGAAAAAAGATAATTTCGTTAAATGAAAAGGATACTAAACTTATTTCATTTGTTAGTGGTAGCGGTGGAGTTGGAGTATCATCAGTTGCCATGGGTACTGCAAAAGAATTGAAAGCATTTGGTGAATATGATGTTCTTTATATTTCTATGGAAGAGATACCGTCTGTTCAAGCCTTTTTTTCATATGAACATGGAATAAAGGATATAAAACATTTGTTATATAATTTAATTAATGGGAAGCCTCATATTTATTATGATTTGTTTTTGGGTACTGATGAAGTAGGAGTTAATGGATTTAAATATAATGATGGAATTAATCTTTTAAATAAAATTTCTAGTAATGAGTTTTCGTGCTTTTTGAGATCCTTAATGAGTGCGGTTTTATTTGATTACATTATATTTGATATTGGGAATAATTTAAGTGAAAATTCAATGGAGGCTATTAAAATTTCGAAAAAGATTGTATTCATAAAAGAATTTATGAATAAGAAAAAAGATATTGCTCACAAAGAATATATTAATAATAGGTTTGATGGGGAGAAAAAATTAGATTTGATAGAAATACAAAATAAGGTGAGCGTAAGTGATGAGATAGAGTATAATTCAGAAACTATAGTATATGATCCATATAGTTTTGACGAGGTTGATGGCAAAAGTATAATACACTTAGATAAGAGGTTTTGTCTAAATATTAAGAAAATAACCGAAAAATTAACATAAAATTAACATAACTTTAACATTAATAGGCAGTTTATGACAAAGTGATAATGTAAAATAGAAAGGTAAAATAATAGAATTTAGTAAAATATTTAGTGGAGGAACAAATGGAAGCTTTTAAAATTATCACAACTTTGTTTGGAGGGCTTGCTATATTTATCTATGGGATGAATTTAATGAGCGATGGCCTTCAAAAAGCTGCTGGAGATAAAATGCGAAACATTTTATCAATGTTAACAGCGAATCCTATTTTAGGAGTATTAGCGGGAGCATTAACTACGGCGGTGCTTCAAAGTAGTAGTGCAACAACTGTAATGGTAATAGGTTTTGTTAGTGCGGGACTAATGAAACTTCCTCAGGCAATTAGTGTTGTCTTAGGAGCAAACATAGGTACAACGATAACAGCTCAATTAATTGCATTCAAGATAGGAGATTATGCTTGGATTTTTGTTTTTATTGGGTTTGTACTTTACTTTTTTGTAAAGAAAAAAGAATCAATCAGAGATCTAGGACAAATTCTTTTTGGATTCGGTGTTCTTTTTGTAGGTATAAACACAATGGGAGATACTATGGTGCCGTTGGCAAGTTCTCCTATTTTTACTGACATGATGCTAAAAGTACAAGGTGTTCCGGCACTTGGTATATTAGTGGGCACAGTTATGACTGTAATTATACAAAGTTCATCAGCTTCAGTAGCGGTGCTTCAGAACCTTGCATCTACTGCAGGACCAGATGGTGTTACGAGTATAATCGGTTTAACAGGTGCGTTACCAATACTATTTGGTAATAATATCGGAACTACAATTACAGCTTTACTTGCGGCTATTGGAGCGTCACTTAATGCAAAGAGAACAGCAATTGCACATACTATTTTTAACATTGGAGGGACGTTGATCTTTGTGTGGTTTATACCTCAGATTGCATCTTTTGTCCATACGCTTTCTCCAGAAGGGGCAGAGATTGATGTCATTTCTAGAGAAATTGCAAACTCTCACATGTTCTTTAATATTGCATGTACAATTATCTTCTTGCCTTTAATCGGATTATTGGTTAAAATTGTTACTAAGATAATACCTGGCGAAGAAAGTGAAAAAATCGCAACTGAGCCAATTTATCTTGATGAAAAAGTTATTCATCAGCCTGTATTTGCTATTCATTTAGCAATACAAGAATTAACAAGAAATGCAAATTTTGCATATGACATGGTTATTAATTCAAAGAAGGCTTTTTTGTCTAATGATAAAGATGCAGGCGAAAAGGTTATGGAAACTGAAGTCGTGCTAAATAGCATTAGAAATAAAATTATTAACTATTTATCATTAATTTTATCAAATGAAACTACAACAGAGGCTCAGAGCGAGAGAGTTTCTGCTCTTATCCATGTCGCAGGAGACATAGAACATATTGGTGATTATTGTAAAAATATTGTTAAAATGGCAAAAGAAAAAGACGATAACAAGTATGAATTTTCAGATCAAGCGTATTCAGAAATTTATGGATGTTTTGACCAAATTCAAAAGATGATTCTAGTTACTGTTGAAGCATTGCAAAAGGGTAACGTTGAGAGAGCATTTGAAGTTTTAGAATTAGAAAAAATTGTTAATGAAACCGAAAAAAATCTAAGAAAGAGTCATATGCAAAGGCTTAATGAAAAGGTATGTTCGCCAGCGTTTACAGTTATATATACTGATGTAATTCATAATATTGAAAGAATTGCAGATAGTTGCAATAATATAGCGGAGGCTGTTTTAAAGGGAGCAAAGCAAAAGGGAATAATTGACAAAATAGATTTGAAGTATTGATTTACTGGCTTAAGTAATCATATGATTGGAGAGCATAATATGAAAAAAATATTAATTATTGAAGATGAGGATAATATTAGAGAACTTGTAACGTATAATCTTAAAGCAAATGGATATATCCCAATAGAGGCTGCAGATGGAATTACCGGTATAACAATGGTATATAAAGAAAAGCCCGATTTAATTTTGTTAGATATTATGTTGCCGGGAAAAGATGGTTACGAAATATGTAAAGAATTGCGTTATGAAGGCTATACAATACCTATAATCATGTTAACTGCAAAGTCTGAAGAAATTGACAAGGTTTTAGGTCTTGAATTTGGGGCAGATGATTATATCGCAAAGCCATTTGGTATTAGAGAATTAATGGCAAGAATTAAGGCTGTAATAAGAAGAACGGAATTTACTAAAGCTGAAGTCAAAGAGCATGCAAGTGAAATAGTAGCTGGAGATATTAGGATTAATCCTGATATGCATAGCGTTATTGTTGTTGATGAGCAGGTTGAGTTAACAAATAAAGAATTTGAATTACTTGCATATTTAGCTAAAAACAAAGGTCATGTTTATTCAAGAGATGAGTTGTTAGATAAGGTATGGGGACTAGATTTCGTAGGAGAAACAAGAACGGTTGATGTCCATATTCGTCATCTTCGCAAAAAAATTGGGGATGTTGATGAAAAGTACATTGAAACAATTCGTGGTAGAGGCTATAGATTGAAATGAAAATAAAGATTTTAACTTCAATATTCATAATAAGTGTACTAAACATTTTGGCAGGATTTCTTATTAAAGATAAAATGTACTTTATTTTTACGTGTTTTATTGGAACGTCAATTGGTGTCATACTTTTATATAAGTGGATGTTAAGTCCAATTAACCAGATGGCTAAACGTTTAACTCAAATTGAAGAAGAGAACTGTAGAGTGGAAAATATGAGAAAAGAGTTTGTTGCAAATGTTTCTCATGAGTTAAGAACACCACTGACGTCTATTTCAGGGTTTATTGAAACCTTGCAAGCTGGAGCAGCAGAGGACCCAGAAGCTAGAAATAGGTTCATTGAGATAATAGCCATTGAAACCGCAAGACTAAAGCGATTAATACAAGATATTCTAGTTTTATCAGACATTGAAAGTAAGATTGAAATTAACGATTGTGAATTTAGTTCGAGAGAAGTGGTGTATAGTGTAGTCGAATTACTAGAGCCTATTGCAAGTAGCAAAGAAATATCAATGAAAATTGAATTTACTACAGATATTATACTTAAGGGGAATCAAGATAAGTTTACACAAATGTTAGTCAATTTAGTTGAAAACGCAATAAAGTATTCAAATGATAATGGTCATGTAACAATATCTGGGCATGAAAATGCAAATGAAATTGTTTTTGCAGTTGACGACGATGGTATTGGAATTGCACCTAATGATCTGGATAGAATTGCTGAAAGATTTTATAGGGTAGATAAGTCTCGATCAAAAAAAGTTGGTGGTACAGGTCTTGGACTATCTATAGTTAAGCATACAGCCGCTTTGTTTAATGGAGAACTTGTAGTAACAAGTAAGCTTGGAAGTGGATCGAAGTTTTCTATTGTGATCAAAAAATAACTAATATAGTTTATAAGTATTAATAATAATCCTAGTGACAACTTTGTGACTAGGATTTTATATTGTATTAACATTATTTATCTTTTGATTTTACATAAATTTAACATAACTTTAACTTTTAGTATCTATTAGAATTTTATAAAAAGAGTAAAATAGGTGAGTAGAGTAATTATATTGAATTTTATGGAGGAAGAAATGGATACGTTTAAAATTGTAACTACGTTACTAGGAGGCCTAGCAATTTTCATTTTTGGTATGAACCTAATGAGTGATGGCTTGCAAAAAGCAGCCGGAGACAAAATGAAGAGAATCTTATCAATGTTAACAGCTAATCCTGTACTAGGTGTTTTAGCAGGTGCTTTAACAACAGCTGTGCTTCAAAGTAGTAGTGCTACAACAGTAATGATTATTGGTTTTGTTAGTGCGGGATTAATGAAATTACCGCAGGCAATAAGTGTTGTACTTGGTGCAAATATTGGTACAACAATCACAGCACAGCTTATTGCTTTTAAAATAGGAGATTATGCATGGATCTTCGTATTTATAGGATTTATACTATATTTCTTTATGAAGAAAAAGGAATTTGTCATGGACATAGGGCAAATAATGTTCGGATTTGGTATTCTTTTTGTCGGAATTAATACGATGAGTTCAACAATGGTACCACTTGCATCATCGCCAGTATTTACAGATATGATTTTAAAGGTTCAAGATATTCCGGTATTAGGGGTTATGGTTGGTACTTTAATGACTGTAATTATACAGAGTTCATCTGCAACAATTGCTGTATTACAGAACTTAGCTGCAACAGCTGGACCTGATGGAATACACAGTGTAATTGGACTTGAAGGGGCATTACCAATTTTATTTGGTGATAATATTGGTACAACAATCACTGCTCTATTAGCATCTATTGGTGCTTCAATTAATGCAAAGAGAACAGCCATTGCACATACAATATTTAATTTAACAGGAACATTAATTTTTATATGGTTCATTCCTCAAATTGCGGATTTAATTCGAATGATTTCACCGCAAGGTGCAGAAATTGATGTTATTTCAAGACAAATAGCTAATGCACATACATCGTTTAACCTTTCATGTACAATATTGTTCTTACCAATCATTGGACTTTTGGTTAAAGTTGTAACAAAACTTATTCCAGGAAATGATGCTGAAAGATTAGACTCAGAACCAATTTACTTAGATGAAAAAGTTGTTAATCAGCCAGTATTTGCTATTCATTTAGCAATTCAAGAATTAACAAGAAATGCTAAATTTGCATTTGATATGGTAATTAAATCAAAACAGGCATTTTTGTCAAGTGATAAAAAAGCAATGGATTCTGTAATGGAAACTGAGGTAACGTTAAATAGCATTCGTTCAAAAATTGTTAACTACCTATCGTTGATTTTATCTACTGAAAATACAACAGAGGCTCAGGGGGAAAAAGTTTCTGCGCTTATGCATGTTGCAAGTGATATTGAACATATAGGAGATTACTGCAAAAATATTGTTAGACTATCAAAAGAAAAGGACGATAATAAGTATGAGTTCTCTGATGTGGCTTATTCGGAAATTTATAACTGTTTTGATCATATTACACAAATGATAGAGACTACAATAGTTGCTTTAGACAAAGGTGATGTAGATAAAGCTCTTGAAGTTTTCAAGTATGAAGAAGAAATAAATCAACTTGAAAGAAATCTTAGAAAGAGCCATATGCAAAGGGTTAACGAAAAAGTTTGTTCCCCAGCATTTACAGTAGTTTATACAGATATTATTCACAACATTGAAAGAATTGGTGATAGCTGCAAAAATATAGCGGAAGTGGTTCTAAAGGGTGCAAAGCAAAAGGGCTTAATTGATAATATCGATAAATATGTAGAAAAAAAATAATTACATATATTTCCAATAAAACACTTGTAAAATTTTTACAAGTGTTTTATAATGCAACTGAAAGGAAAAATATACCAATGGTAGAAATGAATGTAATTAAAGTAATTGAGAATGTTAGAAATATAATTTCAGAAGAAAGTAGTGGATTGACAGATGAAAAAGTTATTGAGCTTATTGAAGAGATGGTCTTAACACATATAGATAATGAAATTTCATTTAAAGAAGTTAAGGATATTGTGTATAAAGTTTTTTATTCCATCAGATCAGATGTTTCAATTTTGCAACCATACATAGAAGATAATGAAGTTTGTGAAATAATGGTTAATGGCAAGGATAGTATTTTTATTGAAAAAAACGGAAAAATAATAAATACACAAACGGGGTTTACTACAAATGAGGAATTGGAAAATCTTATTCGTAGAATTGCAGGAAAAGTACATAGGGAAATTAATGAACTAAATCCTATTGTTGATGCAAGATTGACAGATGGTTCGAGAGTAAATGCAGTTTACAAAAATGTAGCATTAAATGGACCTATTTTAACAATTAGAAAGTTTCCAAAGGTAGGTATTACAATGGAAGATTTAATTGAATTTGGAACAATCACAAAAGATGCTGCAGCATTTTTAAAAATACTAGTAAAATCTAGGTACAATATTTTTGTAAGTGGTGGAACATCTTCTGGAAAGACTACGTTTTTAAATGTTTTATCTAACTTTATTCCAAGTAATGAGAGAGTTATAGTTATTGAGGATTCAGCAGAACTTAAGCTTGATAATATAGAGAATATTGTGAGGCTTGAATGCAAAAATGCTACTTCATCTGGAAAGGGGGAAGTTACCATGGAACAATTAATTAAAACAAGTTTACGAATGCGTCCAGACAGAATTATAGTTGGTGAGGTTAGAGGTAAAGAAATAATGTCAATGTTAGTCGCAATGAATACAGGACATGATGGAAGCATTTCTACTGGACATGGAAATAGTGTTGAAGGGATGCTAAAAAGAATGGAAGCTATGTATTTACAGGCAGTTGAGTTTCCAATTGAAGCCATAAGAGCCCAAATCGTTGAAGGCATTGATATTATCGTTCATTTAGGTAGATTGAGTGACATGTCTAGAAAGGTACTTTCAATAGCTGAAATAGTGGAGCTTAGAAATGGAAAATTTGAAACAAATGTTATATATAATTATGAAATCGACGATGGACTTGTGCGAACAGGAAATAATATTATTAGAAGAGAAAAATTGAAATTGAGTGATGAAGATTATGAATATATGTGATTATAGAATTTATATACTTAGCCCCAAAGAAAAAGCAGAATTTGTAATAAAAGGTTTTTTTGCAGTTGCACTTTTGGTATATGTATTTTACGAAAGCATTTTAATTTCTTTTTTAGGAGGGACAACAATTTTTCTTTTACAAAATAAATATACCGAAATACTTTGTAAAAAACGACAAGATGCGTTGCTAATTCAGTTTAATGATTTCTTGAATTCAATAGTAGGATCACTATCAATGGGTTACCAAATGGGTGAATGTATAGTAAAGGCTCATAGGGATTTGAGGCTGATATATGATGAGACCTCGCCGATAATAATTGAACTTAAAAATATGGAGAGACGCTTATGCGAAAATCTTGATGATGAAAAGGAGGTGTTTTTGGACTTTGCAAAAAGATCTGGAATTGAGGATATAAGGAATTTTTTTGATGTGTATTTAGTTGCAAGGGAAACGGGAGGTAATATTGAACGAATAATTAAAAATGCAGTTGGGATAATAATAGACAAAATGATAATTTTAAGGGAAATAGAAGCGATTACTGCACAAAAACAATTTGAAACAAAAATAATAACAGCGATGCCTATTTTCGTAGTAATATTTTTGAATATTACTAATCCTGAATATTTATCAGTATTATATACAACGTTTATGGGGAGAATAATTATGAGTATTGCGGTTTTGGGAATAATTTCTGCACATATAATTAGCAGAAAAATTATGAGTATAAAGATATAACATGAATAAGAAAAAAGTAGCAGACTTAATTGGAAAATTATTAGGAGATAAAAACGAAATAGAAAAGAGATTTGCTAATGTATATGGTAAAGGCGACTTTAATGATAAAGTGAACTTAATTCAAAAGGATTTAAGATATAAATATATTTTGGTAGTAATTTTATTCCTAGTTTTATTAATAGGTAGCATAGCATCTAATACTGGAGCGACACCAAAAGTTATCAAAAATAGTGAGGGAAATATTAAAGAAATCTTTAGACCTTTAAAAAAGGAAGAAAGCAAGAAACTTAGTATTAAGGTAACAGCCATATCACCAAAAGGCACGTTTAAAAAAGATACTGTAATATATGTTGATCCAAAGAGCAGCAACCTACAAAATGGTGAAAATGAAATAGTTAAGGACGAACCTATCAAATCTCAAATAGATCGTGAAATTATGGGTACAATTCGAAATATTAATGCTAACACAAGAAATAACAGGATTCTATTACCAACTACCCTTAAAGATGGTACAAGACTTTTGTGGAGTGAAAATAAAGACAAAAACTTTATGATATTCATAGCTTTGGCGTTAATTTTTATATATATGATTTACTACAGTAGGTATGAAAAAATCAAAAAAGAGGAAAAGCTTACAAGGGATTCTGTAATAATATGTCTGCCAGAATATATAAATAAGCTCATCTTGCTTCTAGGTGCTGGAATTGTGTTTGATTCCTGTTTTAAAAAAATAAATAATGACTATAAAAATGTTTTTAATGGAGAAAAAGTGTACTTTTACGAACAACTGATAGAAGTAGAAAATATAGCAAGTGAAACTAATTGTACAATTGAAAATGCCTTTGGAAATTTTTCTAAAAGGGTGCAGATTAAGGAACTTTTGAGGGTTACCAATATAATATCTGATTCAGTAGTTAAAGGTACTGAACTCAAAGATAAACTAGAATTAGAGGGACAGGCGTTATGGTTTGCACGAAAGAAGAACTCTGAGGAAAAAGGACGATTAGCAGAAACTAAATTAACTATCCCACTTGTAATACTGTTGATGGTGTTAGTTATGATAACTGTAGCTCCTGCTATGATGCAGATGTGAAAATGTAAAGAAAAAGAAAGGAGGATACTATGAAAAAAATATTAAAAAAATTATATGCTAGTGTTTGTAACCATAATGGGATGGAAATGGTCCAAGTCGGGATCTTGATTGCCTTAGCGATTATTCTAGGATTAATATTTAAAACAGAAATAACAGCGTTTATTAATAGAACTTTCGATAACTTAAATGGAGGATTTTGATGAATAGTAAGGGGAGCAGTATTGTAGAAGCAACAATTGCTTTTCCAATAGTAATATTATCTCTTATTGGGATAATTAGTATATTTATATTTATGTATAGTGAAGCAACTAAAATTGCAAATTCTCACGTAGAGTTAGTTACATTTGCAGGTAAGGCAACAGAGACTATGGAAAGTAACTTTAAGACAAAAGAAACAAACATTTCTGAAGGCACAGCTAGTCTGTCTAAAGCTTATTTATATAACGACTATGTTACAAAAAAGAGATTTGGTTTAATAACAAGTGCAGGTAAAAAAAGTATAAAAGAATCACTTTATAAGATTGATGAAAAGAAGCTGATGAGAGCAGTAGACTTTATAGATGTAAGTGATTGATATGAATAATATTATTAAATCCAAGAAGGGGAGTATAACTGTTTTTTTGGGAATTGTATTAATGTCAATGTTCTTACTAACGTTTACTTTTATCAAGGAAACAAAACATAGTTGTGAAGTTGCATATGTAAATAGTGTTGCATCTGTGAGTGGAAGATCTATTTTATCGGAGTACAATAGTAAATTAAAGGATGATTATGGTATATTTGCTTTTTCAGGCTTACCGCCAGAGATTTCAGAGAAAGTATTGTATTATGTTAATAATTCATTAGATGAAAAGGAAACTCTAAAAATAAGAGGAGTTGAAAGTGATACAAGTGACTTTGAATTATCAAATCTTAATGTATTTAAAAAAGAGATTATTGAATATAGTAAATATCTAATTGCGAAATCTTTAATAGAAAAAGATGAAACTGCAGATTTTATAATAACGGGGAAACAGGTTATTGGTGAAATGAGAGATGGGATAATAAAAAATTCAAGTGTAATAAATAGTTTGCCTTCAAGAGAAATTAGTGTTAATGATAACATAATTTCAAAATTCAAAGAGAACATTAATGGGCTTGAAAGTATATTTACTACAATTGGGGATGAACTTCTTTTGGAAAATTATTTTTTTAACGTTTGCGGTAATGGTGGAAAAACTTATAAAAAAGATACATTTTTTGCAAATGAAATTGAGTATCTAATTGCAGGGAAACAAAGCGATTATGGAAATTTTTTGAAAGTGAAAAGAAAAATTATTATGGTAAGGAATTTATTAAACTTACTATATATAAAAAGTGATCCTAAAATGATGGCGGAGATAAAAAGTTTAGCTCTTTTAATGACACCAGGGCCTGCAGCTATTGGCACAGAACTTATATTAATGGAAGGCTGGGCATTAGCCGAAGCACATAATGATTTTAAATTATTGGTAAATCGAAAGAAAGTTCCTATATATAAAACTAAAATGAATTGGGCTATAGATCTGGAGTCTTCAATAAATAGCAACAAAAATGGATTTATTGATACAAAGAACAAGTCTGGACTTAACTACAAAGGATATTTAAAACTTTTGTTACATTTTGTAGATAGTGATACTAAATTAGTTAGAATGATGGATTTGATGCAGATAAATTTACAAGGAACAAAAGACAAAGGGTTTTTGATTAAAGCAGCTAATACAGGATTCTATTTCAATTTAAATGTAAATGGAAAGAACTATGAATATGAAGAAAAATACTAAAAGTGGACATTATTTGGTAGAAGTATCTATTATATTACCGGTTGTTATCGTTGCAATTCTAAGTGTTGGATATTTAATGAAGGTTACAAGTACAGAAGAAAAAGTCATGCATATTATGTCCGATGAAATTAAGTTGTCCATGATTGGCTCTTATTCGATAAAGAAAGATCTTGTTTTGCCATTTAAAATTGAAAGTCGTATTAAAAATGAAAATACACATGTGGATGAAACAAGGATTAAAAGATTTAGATATTTGTATGGAAATAATTTTAATAATGGATTAATTGAAATTGCAAATGAAACTGTTATGAAGTCAAAAATGCCGTTAAAACTTGGTAGGGAATTTACAATACAAAATCAAATCTTAGGTAGAGGGTTTATTGGAGATAATGAACGTGGAAGCCCGATGTCGTTTGAAGAAATGGAAAGTGATGGAGAATCATACATTGTTTATATCTTCCCTCAAGATGGGAAAAAGTATCATGGCAAAAACTGTACCTTTGTCAAGGCTCATGAAACACAACTAATACTTGACGAAAATATCAAAAAAAATTATAAGGCGTGTGCCTTATGTGATTCTCATAATTTAACTACAGGTAGTGTGGTGTACTGCTTCCTTAAATATGGGGGAGTATATCACAAGGCGAATTGCACTACAATAGAAAAATTCACTGTAAATATAGAAAAATTTATTGCAATTGAAAAAGGCTATTTGCCTTGCTTAAAATGTGGTGGCAAGTAAATGGAAGGAGCGATTATGAATTTGAGAGAAAAAGAGTTTAAGCTAGAGATGCCATATGAAAATATAAAACCTTTTGAAGAAAAGGTTTTAACTTCAGGGTTATGTGATTTTGCAATACCTATGTCGTTTTCATTTTACAATAATAAGAGGAATGTAATCTATGATTGTAGTGGATATGCATCAATAAGAGAGCTAAAGCCAGAAACAAATAACGAGGTGTTTGAGATTCTTGAAAAAACCCTGATTACATTAAATAAAACAACTGAATTTTTAATTAGGAGTAATAGGGTGGAACTTAGTGTTGATACAGTGTATTATAACCTAAAAAGAAAGGATGTCAAAATTGCTTTTGTTCCAATAGAGGTTGGGACATTACAAAGCCATTTGATAGGGTTTGTTAAGGAGTTGAAATTATCTGCAAGTGAGGAAACATGTGAATACTTAGATTGCATTATTGAAAACTTAGAGTTGTTTAATCAAAATATTGCAGAATTACTACTATATGTGCGTAATCAGCGAAGAAACATTCACCGCTGCGGCATTTAATGTAAAAGAAAAGGGTTATACATAAGTATAACCCTAAAAAACTATCTATTGTTTCTTCTTTCGTTTTTACGTTTGTCTCTACAGTCTTTACATCTCTTTGGTTCGTTATCGAAACCTCTTTCTTTGTAAAATTCCTGTTCTCCAGCTGTAAAAGTGAATTCCTGACCGCAGTCTACGCATACTAATGTTTTGTCTTCCATGATTTTTTCCTCCATCATAAATTTGAATTATATTTCTGTTTCTTAAATAGTATAGGGCCAAGTTTTCGATAGAGTAAATGAACTGCTGCGATAAGTTAATCCCATATTTATTAAGTATACTGTTTCATTATAGAGTATAACCTATGCTTTGTCCATCTTTTGTTGAGAAAAAAGTAAAAATAGTTTATAATTACATTTGTTATTTAAAAAAAATGAAGAAATTTTACTTAATATAGGGAAAAGGAGCAAAATGATTCCACTATCAACAAAAATGCGCCCTTACAAACTTGAAGACTTTGTAGGGCAAAGACACTTTTTATATAAAGATTCTCTTTTGTATACTTCAATAAAAAATAAAACATTTGATTCTGCAATATTTTATGGACCTTCAGGTACTGGAAAAACAACCTTAGCTAGAATTATTGCAAGGGAAATGGACGGAGATTTCATTGAGATTAATGCGTCAACAACAGGTACAAAAGAATTAAAGGAATTAATTGATAGAGCGAAGCTTAAATTTTTTGGATTACAGAAAGAAACGACATATTTATATGTGGATGAGTTTCATAGGTGGAACAAACTACAGCAAGATTCATTATTAAAAGCATTAGAAGAAGGGGTTTTGAAATTTATTGGGAGTACAACAGAAAACCCTTATTTTGCTGTGAACAATGCAATTTTAAGTAGGGTTAGAAGCATTTATGAATTTAAAAGACACACATCAGAGGATATTGTTCAAATGTTGCTTAGAACTATTAATGATAAAGAACTTGGCTTTGGTAATATAAATATTGCTTATGATATGGAATCTTTGAATGTTTTGGCAAATATGTGCAATGGAGACGGAAGAATTGCACTTGATACATTAGGTTTTATAATTGACAATCTAAATGATGATAAAACTATTGACTTGAAAGTTATTGAAGAGGCAACACAACAAAGAACACTTTTTTATGACAGAAGTGAAGATAAATATAATCTGCTTTCAGCTTTGCAAAAATCTATTCGAGGATCAGACCCCAATGCATCAATTCATTATTTGGCAAGATTATTTGAGGGCGGAGCTGATATACAGATGATAGGGCGAAGATTAATGGTAATTGCAAGTGAGGATGTTGGACTTGCATATCCACAAGCTATTTCAATAGTTACCTCGTGTGTAAATGCAGCCCTAATGATAGGATATCCCGAGGCAGAGATTCCTCTAGCGGAAGCGGTTATATTGATGGCTTCTAGCCCTAAGTCAAATAAAGTCTATGAGGCATTACTTGTGGCAAAAAATGATATCAAAAATATGAATATTGATGATGTGCCTCTTCATCTCAAAGATGGACATTACAAAGGCGCAAAAGATAGAGGTATTGGAGTTGAATATAAATATCCTCATGCTTATGGTGGATACGTTAAACAACAGTACTTGCCAGATAATTTATATAATAATCACGTTGAATATTATAAGCCAACTAATAACGGTAATGAAAAATCGTTTAAAAAGTATTTGGAAGAATTGAAAGGATTAAAATGAGAGAAATAATAAGAGCACCGCACTCAGGATTTTGCTTTGGTGTTAAAAATGCTATCGATATGGCAGTAGAGCTTGCTGAGAATAATAAAGATAAAAAATTATTTACATATGGTCCTATAATTCACAACAAAATGGTTACAGATGATTTGAAAGCAAAAGGCATAGGTATAATTGAATCCATAGATGAGGCAAGTTCGGGTGATATTGTAATTATTAGATCTCATGGTGTTGGAGAAAATTATTATAATGAGGCAGAAGCTAAAGGGTTAATTCTATATGATGCCACCTGTCCAAATGTAAAGAAGATTCATAATATAGTAAAGAAAGAATATCTAAATAAAAAACAAATTGTAATTGTTGGTGATGAAAAACATCCAGAGGTTATAGGGATAAATGGTTGGTGTAATGGAGAAGCTATTGTACTATCTGAACCAAAACATATAAAAAAAGAAAATTTATTTGTTGTGGCACAAACAACAATAAAAAAATCCACTTTTGATAATGTTTTGGATATGCTTATTAAGGACAATGAGTCTGTAGAATACAAAAATACAATTTGTAATGCAACTAGCAAAAGGCAAAATGGTTGCCTAGAGACTGCAAAAAAAGTTGATGTAATGCTTGTGATTGGAGACGAGAATTCGTCAAATAGTCGTAAATTATATGAAATCGCAAAAAAAACATGCAAAAAAGCGTATTTTATTACAGATATTTTAAATTTACCATTGAAAGATGTGCAAAAATATAATAGAATAGGTCTAGCGGCGGGCGCATCGACACCCGAAATCGCAATTAAGGAGGTTACCACAAACATGAGTGACAAAATCACTAAAGAAGAATCTATGTTAGATTACATGGAAGAGATCGAAAAATCATTAAGACTACCTAGAGGTGGCGAACTGGTTACTGGTAAAGTACACCAGGTAACAGACAAGGAAATTATCGTGAACCTTGGCTGCAAGAAAGACGGAATTATTCCTCTTAACGAAATTACATTGGAAGGAGACCAGAAACTAACTGATTTGTTTAGTGAAGGCGACGAAATCACAGCTAAAGTGCTAAAAACTGATGACGGCGACGGAACTATCTTACTTTCAAAGAAGAAATTAGAAGCAAGCGAGCATTGGGAAGAAATTAACAAGGCTCTTGATGATAAAGCTTTAATTGACGTAACAGTAGTTAGACAGGTTAATGGCGGAGTTATTGCTGCATACAAAGAAGTGCAGGGTTTCATTCCTCTATCACAGTTATCAGATAAATTTGTTGAAGATTCATCTGAATTTGTTGGTAAAACATTATCTGTTAAAGTTTCTAGAGTTGACGCTAGAAGAGGCAAAGCAGTGTTCTCACACAAAGCTAAGTTAAACGAAGAACGTCAAAAAGCACTTGAAGAAATTTGGAAGAGCATCAGTGTTGGTGATGTTGTAGAAGGAACTGTAATGAGATTTACTGATTACGGTGCATTTGTAGACATCGGTGGCGTAGATGGACTTCTTCATATTTCAGAAATTTCATGGGGTAAATTAAAGCACCCACAGGAAATCCTTGAAATTGGTGAAAAAATCCACGTTAAGATTCTTTCAATGAACAATGAAAAAGGTAAGATTTCTTTAGGTCTAAAACAGACTCAGCCAGAACCTTGGACAATTATTGATGAAAAATATCAGATTGGTCAGGTTGTTTCAGGTAAAGTTGTTCAGATCAAAGAATACGGATGTTTTGTTGAATTAGAACCAGGTTTAGATGGACTTGTTCACATTTCAGAAGTTAACCATAAGAGAGTTGCAAACATCAATGATGAACTTTCAATTGGCGAAGAAGTATCTGCAAAGATTCTTGAAATTGACAGAGAAAGAAAAAGAATTAGCTTAAGCATCAAGGAAACTCTTGAAGCTCCAGCTAAAGAAGAAGCTGTAGAAGCTGACGCTGAATAGTTTTGAAACATTGAGAAAGATAATTTTTATCTTTCTCTTTTTTTATGCCCATTTCGTTGTTGATAAGGTTGATTTTTGTTATAATTATAGATATGTATTTACTAGTGACGATAAGGATTTAAAAATGTATTTGTTTTTTTATGAAGGATATAATAGTACAAACAAAAGCAATGAATATAAAGAAGGATTGATTTACAGCGCTGTTCAAAAGTATATCGATGAAACGAATTTGATATTAAAAGACAGTTATGACTTCACAATTGACAGGACAGTTGAAGGTAAACCATACTTTAGAAATGCACCTATTTGTTTTTCAGTAAGCCATTCAAAGGAATTGTTTGTATGTGCCGTATCAAATGATTTAATTGGTGTAGATATTGAGGAAAAAATAATTAGAGACAGTGAGAAGACAGCTGCTCGATATTTTGGGAAAAATGAAACTCATTATGTAGAATTATGGGGATCTGACGGGTTTATGGAATTATGGGTTAGAAAAGAAGCCCTTACAAAACTTTTAGGTATTCCACTTTTAAAAACAATATCTAAATATGAACTTGCTGACCGAAATGGAATAATAGATGAAATAATAGCTGATGGCAAGGAAATATACTTTACTCAAATTGAAATAGGATTAGATATTAAATGTGCAGTTGCAAGCTGTGAAAGAGGTGACGTATGCATAAGGAGTATAATATAAGACCATATTTAGCAGGTATGATATTTGCGACTTTAATTGGGTTTTCTTTTTATGCTATTAAGCTTTGTGTAACATCTGGGACAGCTATACAAATTTTGACATATAGATTTAACTTTGCATTCTTGGCAGTTATAATTATTTTAATTTGTAACAAAAATAAAAAGATAGAAATGTATGCACACAAATTGCCGCTGTTAGTGATTGGTGCAACATATATAGGTTTTATGTTGCTACAAACTATAGGCTTAGTAATTGCAACTTCAATAGAGTGTTCTATAATTTTTGCGACAATACCTATAATGGTTCAAGTAATTGCATCATTTTATTTGAATGAAAAGACCACAAAAGCGCAAAACTTTTTTGCTATTCTGACAGTCTTTGCTTTGCTTGTTATGATTATTAAAGGAGCAACAGGAATCGAGGTTAATATTTTTGGTTTTATTATTCTAATAATTTCAGCTTTAAGTATGGCAGTAAATAATGTACTGATGAGAAAGTATAGAGGTGTTTTTAGACCGTTTGAAATGTCATCAATGACTGTTATTATAGGATTTATAGTATTTAATGTAATAACTATTATTTTAGGAATTATAAATAACAATATTGGTGAATATTTTAAACCTATTAAAGATCCTACATTTTTGTTTGCAACAATATACTTAGGAGTATTTTGTATATTAATTACTAACACAATTGCAGGATATATGTATAGTAAACTTAAAGCAGTGCAAAGTTCAATATTTGGTAATTTGTCAACTGCAATTTCAATATCGCTGGGTGTTATTATGTTAAATGAACCTTTTTATACATATCAAATTATATGCACAATAATGGTCTTAGTGGGTGTAATTGGTATTAATTTAAAAAAAACAAATATTAATTGAGTTTGTTATTATACATAAAAGTGTCCATTTAATTTTTAATAATTAGTTAGGAGAAATGGTCATTTACATTAAATAGGGAGAAAAATATGGATATTAATGAGGTGGCAATACGATATCTTGCAAGCAGAAGTCGAACGATAAAAGAGATGAAGGAACATTTAAAGGGCAAAGGCTATAGCCAAGATGAAATTTTAAGTGAAATTGATTCATTAAAATTAAAGAAATACTTAGATGATGTTTCATATACGTGTGAATATCTTAGATATGCCTTTAGTAAAGGTAAAGGTATGACAAAAATTAAACAAGAATTATATCAAAAAGGTATTGAAGGTGAGGTGTTAAGTCAGGGTTGCTATACTTTTGAAGATGAAAATGGTAGAGATCTACGTGAAATAGAAAAACAAGTTGCTTATGATGAAGCAGCCAAAACTATGAATAGGGTTGATTTGATTGATAAAAAGACTATAAGTAAACTAGGAAGAAGACTAAACTCATTAGGTTTTAAGTCTGACTTGATTTATGAAATAGTTGGGGAATATATGAAAGAGATTAAAAATGAAGATTATACATACTAGAACAGCTAGATTAATTGGCGAGGAAAATATTGATATTCTAAAAAATACAAAAGTGATTGTATTTGGTGTTGGTGGCGTTGGTGGATATGTTGTAGAAGCCTTGGCTCGTGCTGGAATTGGAGAAATAGATTTAGTTGATGGGGATACTGTTGATGAAACGAATATTAATAGACAAATAATTGCCACAAAAAATACAATTGGTAAATCTAAAACATTAGCTTTCAAAGAACGAATTAGTGATATAGATGAGAGTATTAAAGTCGAATGCAAGGATATGTTTTTTTTACCAGAGAATAGTGATGAGATTGATTTTACCAAATACGACTATGTTGTTGATGCAGTGGATACTGTTACAGCAAAACTTGAAATTATAGCAAAGGCAAAAGCTGCAAATGTTATGGTAATTTCATCCATGGGAACTGGAAATAAGATGAATCCGTTAATGTTACAGGTAGACGATATTAGTAAAACAAAAATTTGCCCATTGGCAAAAGTCATGAGAAAAGAACTAAAAAAACGGGATATTAAAAACGTAAAGGTTGTTTATTCTACTGAAGATCCAGTAAAAAACATTTCTCCGCCTGGAAGTATATCATTTGTTCCATCGGTGGGAGGGTTAATTATCGCAAGTGAAGTTGTAAAGGATGTAATAAAATGGGGAGAAGAACATTAGTCAAATACATAAATTTATTTGACGAAGATATTTTTGGCAAATATAGAGTGATTTCAAAAAAAATTCGAAAACAGTCTAGTTTTAGTGGTCTATTTATGAAGAAAAATTATCAAGAGATTATTAATGAACTAGAGAACTGTCAAGAAAAGGTGTTGCTAATTAGTCCAGAACACATTGAGGTTGATAGTAATGATGAAGAGGCAATAGTTATTAGAGATTTGCTTGGAGAAATTGTAACATTGTTTTATGCACTTTGCACTGCACAAATAAATGTACAAGAATTTTTTATTAGAAAAGACAATAAAGAAAGTGTATCTGTTGATGAACTAAAAAAACTTATGGCTGAAGTAGGAAAAAATAATATGGGAATGAAATTGGCTTGGGAAAAAATAACGAAAATAATAAGATAGGAGAAAATAAAATGAAAAGAATATTAATTACTGGCGGTCCGACAAATGAGTATATTGATGAAGTGATGAAAATAACTAATATGTCAACAGGAAGTTTTTCAATCGCACTTGCAAATGAATTTTTGGATAATGGGTATGAAGTGTGCCTGATTTTAAATAGGGGTGTTTCTACACATAAATTAAAAGATGATCCTAAGTTAAAAATAGTACCAGTTGAAACTACCGATGATATGCTATATGAAATAAAAGAAGAAAGTCAAATTAATAGTTATGATGCTTTAATTCATGCAGCCGCAGTTGGAGATTATAAAGCAGACTTTACATTTTTGATGGAGGATTTAGCGGAAGAAATATTTGGGAATATTGAAGAAATTGATTCTCCACAGGATATTTATGATATTCTAGTTAACCCAAAATGTAAAATTGATAATAGTTCAAAAATAAGTAGTTACCAAAGTGATTTAACTGTTAAATTGGCATTGACACCAAAAATTATAAAAAACTTGAGAGAGTGGTTCCCAGATACACTGATTATTGGGTGTAAACTTCTAGAAAATGTTTCTAAAGACGAGCTTATTTCTGTTGCTCAAAAACTTTGTGTTAAGAATTCAGTTGATTATATAATGGCAAATGATTTGGCAGACTTGAGAAATGGCTTAATGACTAGATATCTTGTTTCAAAAGATGGATATACAAACATTAATCTAGAAGATGCAAATGCTGTTGTAAAAATAGTAAACGACAATTTACAGGAGAAAGAATGTTAGACGTAAACAAAATGATTTGGATTTTTATGGGACTGATTATAGTCCTAATGGTTATTATTATTGTACTATTAATGACAAATAGAAAAGAGACGAGTAGACAGATTGTACATATTGGAATGGAAAATGAGCAGAAATTAGAAAATTTAAGGAAAACAATGGATGCTCAATTAGAACAAGTTTCAACTGGGCTTGGTGAAATGAAGAATTTGGCGTTAGGGGTCAATGACCTTCAAAAAATCCTTTCTAATGTAAAGACTAGAGGTATACTTGGCGAAGTTCAGTTAGGAGCAATTTTAGATGAAATTCTAAGCAAGGAACAGTATGAGGAGAATATAAAAACTAAATCATATGGAAATGAGCGTGTTGAATTTGCAGTTAAACTTCCAGGGGATGAAAACATACCAGTTTATTTGCCAATAGATGCAAAATTTCCAGCAGATATTTATGCAACGCTAATAGATGCCTATGAAGGTGGAAATCGTGAGGATGTTTTGTTTGCAGGCAAAAGCCTTGATAACGCTATCAAAAAAGCAGCAAAGGATATACATGACAAATATGTAGAACCACCCTTTACGACGGATTTTGCTATTATGTTTCTTCCTTTTGAAGGACTTTATGCAGAAGTTATTAAAAGAGGTCTGGTTGAGAAGTTACAAAGAGAGTATAAAGTAAATATTGCAGGACCAACAACAATGGCGGCTTTATTAAATAGCATTCAGATGGGATTTAAAACTTTAGCTATTAAAAATAATACAAGTGAGGTTTGGAATACTTTAGCTTCTGTAAAGCATGAATTTGAAAAATTTGAAAATGTACTTGAAACTATTCAAACTAGATTAAACCAAACAAGTGCAGAGTTAGATAAATTAGTAGGAGTAAGGACTAGAAGTATTAACAAGAAGTTAAATGGTGTATCTAAGATTGAGGGCGCACCACAAGTGAATTTTGAAGAGGAATAGTATGGCGATATATGCAATAGCTGATTTACATTTATCTCTTGATGAAAGAGTAGATAAACCAATGGATATTTATGGAGGTTCATGGATTAATCATGTAGAAAAGCTAGAGGAAAATTGGAAAAAAATTATAAAAGAAGATGATACGGTAATAATAGCAGGAGATATATCGTGGGGACTTAAGCTTGATGAAGCAATAGCTGATTTGCAATTTATTTCTTCATTACCAGGTAAAAAAATCATTTCAAAAGGAAATCACGATCTGTGGTGGGCAGGAATTGGTAAGCTTAATGGCTTATTTGACAATATACAGTTTTTGCATAATAACACTATCAAAGTTGGAGATATAAGCATTTGTGGCACCAGAGGGTGGAACTGCCCTGGTAATGATGACTTTACAGAAAACGATTTGAAGATTTATAAGAGAGAGATTTTAAGGTTAAAGATGTCAATTGATATGGCGAAGAAAGATGGATCAACAGATATAATAGGAGTTCTCCATTATCCACCTACAAATGATAAAAAACAGCCATCGGATTTTACAAAGTTGTTTGAAGCTGAAGGTATCAAGCAAGTAGTGTTTGGACATCTACATGGTGAAAATGCAAAAAAAGAAAACAACGATTATATATATAATGGTGTTTCATATAAACTAATTTCTCTGGATAGACTTGATTGCAAGCCTGTTAAATTAAGATAGGAGGTTTTAAGGATGAAAAGAGTAATATTAATAGTTATGGATAGTCTTGGTATAGGAGCATCTCCAGATGCAAAAGATTTTAACGATGTTGGTGCTAATACTTTTGGATCTATTTTGAACGCTAACCCTAATATAAAGATTTCAAATTTAAAAGAAATAGGATTTTGCAATATTGATGGGGTTTCATGTGGACAAGTAAAAGAACCAAAAGGTGCCTTTGGTAGAATTATGGAAATGTCAAAAGGAAAGGATACTATTACTGGACACTATGAAATAGCAGGAATATTAACTGAAAATCCATTCAAGACTTATCCTGACGGGTTCCCAAAAGAATTTATAGAAATCTTTGAAGAAAAAATAGGCTGTAAGGTGCTTGGAAATTATCCAGCATCAGGAACTGTTATAATAGAAGAACTTGGTGCTATTCATGAAGAAACAGGTAAACCAATAGTATATACATCAGCAGACAGTGTATTTCAAATAGCTGCAAATGTTGATGTTGTTCCTCTTGAACGTTTATATGAGATTTGTCAAATTGCAAGAGAACTTCTGGTTGGTAAGTGGGCATGTGGAAGAGTGATAGCAAGACCATATAAAATAGTTAATGGTAAACGTGAACGAACAAGCGATAGACATGATTATGCTGTATCTCCACCAAAAGAAACTATTTTGGATAATATCAAAAAAGCAGAAAAAACAGTATATGCAGTTGGTAAAATAAGAGATATTTTTAATGGATGTGGAATTTCGAAATGGGTTCATACGGACGACAATAATGATGGAGTCAAAAAAACTATTGAGGCAATGGAAGAAGACTTCGAAGGTTTAATTTTTACTAATTTAGTGGACTTTGATTCAAAATATGGACATCGAAGAGATAGCTATGGATATGGACAGGCTTTAGAAGAATTTGATAATGGTTTAACAGATATTATTAAATCATTGAAGCCTGATGATGTTTTGATGCTTTGCGCAGACCATGGTAATGATCCGACCTTTAGAGGATATGACCACACAAGAGAATATATTCCAATTGTGGTATACGGAAATAATATAAAACAAAATGTGAATCTTCATACTAGAAACACTTTTGCGGATATTGGCGCAACTATATCCGAGTATCTTGGAGTGGAAAAAACAGATATTGGAGAAAGTTTCTTGGGTACAATTAAGAAGTAGGTATAAATATGAATATGGTACAGATTATTGCAAAAAAAAGAGATGGGAATTTTTTATCAAAGGAAGAAATTGCTTATGTAATCAAAAATTATATAAATGGTAAGATTCCGGATTATCAAGTTTCTGCACTTTTGATGGCTATTTACTATATGGGATTAAATGATCAAGAGGTTTTTTATCTAACTGAAGAAATGAAAAACTCTGGAGAAGTAATCAATCTATCAATGATAGATGGAACTAAAGTTGACAAACATAGTACGGGTGGTGTTGGAGATAAGACTACCTTAATTGTTGCACCAATAGCAGCAGCAGCAGGTGTTAAAATAGCAAAAATGAGTGGTAGAGGCTTAGGATTTACAGGTGGAACAATTGATAAACTAGAGTCAATACCTGGGTTTAACGTAACCTTAACGCCAGAAGAATTTGTTTCACAGGTTCAAAATATTGGGATTTCAGTTATTGGACAATCTGCAAATATTGCAGCAGCAGATAAATTACTTTACAGTCTAAGAGATGTTACTGCTACAGTTGATTCTAAGGGGCTAATAGCATCAAGTATTATGAGCAAGAAGCTAGCTTCAGGAAGTGATGCTATAGTTTTGGATGTTAAATATGGTAGTGGAGCTTTTATGAAGGAAAAGGATGAAGCTTTAAATTTGGCGGAGATTATGACTAAAATTGGAAAAGCAGCCGGCAAAAATACTGTTGCTGTAATTACAAATATGGATGAGCCATTGGGCTATAATATTGGAAATAGCAATGAGGTAATAGAAGCAATTGAAGTCTTAAAGGGCAACGGGAATAAGGATTTAACAAAGCTAAGTATTGTTTTAGCTAGCATTATGATCTTGATTTCTGGAAAAGTTGAAAGTCTTGAAGAAGGCGAAAACGTTGCAAGAGAAATGATAAAAACCAAAAAAGCTTTGTGTAAATTAAAAGAAATGATAAAATCTCAAGGCGGAAATGTAGATGTTATTGATGACTATTCCTTGTTTGAAAGTGCTAAGTATGAATATAAGGTTTACGGGCCAAAGGGTAAATATGTTAAACATATAAACAGTAAACTTATTGGCGCTGCTTCACAATTACTAGGAGCAGGACGTTCATACAAGGAAGAAAAAATTGATATGGCAGCGGGAGTTGTTCTTGCAAAAAAAGTAAATGATTATATTGATTGTGATGAAGATACTCTAATTGCAACGTTATATTCAAACAAAAGTAGAGAAGAAATTGAGGATGCCATTAATATGATTGAAGAGGCATATGTGTTTGATGAAAGCAAAACTCAGAAACCAGATATTATATATAAAATTGTGGGATTAAAGTGAGTTTTTTTGTTATAGTTTGACAATCTTTTTTAACTAATATAAACTTAACAAATATAACAAAAATCACTAGGAGGAGTTTAGGATGAAAAACACAAGGTTTTCAATAATCTTGACAACAATGTTAATTATATCTATGTTTTTTTCAGTAATAAATACTGATATTGTATACGCTAGCAATTATATTGATTACAAACCAGACAAAAAAGGTAAGGCACTAGAAACTGTTAACTTTCGTAAAGATGCCGGCATTGACTTTGAAAAAATAGGTAGTATAAAAAAAGGTAGCAGTGTAGTTGTTTTTGGGTATAAATTATACAAGAATGAAAAGTGGTATAAGACTAAGGTAAATGAAAAATATGGATATGTTTTGAGTAAATATATAAAAATAACTGGAACTTCATCTAATGTTGAGGAAAAGCCTGAATCCAATGTTAAAACTTTTATTTACAAACAGTTAAAGAAAGGTAAAACTACTGAGGGAATAAATGTAAGGTCAGGACCAGGAACTACATATAAGAAAATATCATCTCTAACAAAAGGTAAGACATTAAACCTTTATGGCTATAAAAAGGTTGGAGAAGAAAAATGGTACATGATTAAAATAAATAACAAGACAGCATATGTTTTCTCAAAATACGTTGAAAATTTAGGATATATAGATGGTGAAGATGAAAAACCAGATCCACCAAAACCAGATCCACCAAAGCCGCCAGAGGTAACAGGCGATTTTGAGGAGAGCTTGGTTGCGGAAGGGTTTCCTTCAAGCTATAAATCAAAACTAAGAGAACTTCATAAGGAACACCCAAAATGGATATTTAAAGCACATAATACTAATTTGAACTTTAGTACTGTTGTTTCAAAAGAAAAGGAAATAGGAAATAACTTAGTCGCAAGCTATAATCCAGAAACATGGAGGTCATTTGAGAAGGGTGCGTATGACTTTGGTAAAAAGAAACCAGTTTTATTTGACGGCAAGTGGTTAGCTGCCCATGAGTCTGTAATAAAATATCATCTTGATCCAAGGAATTTTTTGGATGATACTGCCATATTCCAATTTTTATCTCATGAGTTTGATGAGAATTCTCAAAATAAAGACACAATTAGAGGCGCTGTTACAGGATCCTTTATGGATTCAGATGGATATGCAAATATAATACTTGAAGCCTCTAGAAACGCAGGAGTAAATCCTAATGTTGTAGGTTCTATGTTACTTTTAGAGCAAGGATATAAAGGGACGAGTGGACTTATTTCAGGTAAATATAAAGGATATGAGGGATATTATAATTTCTTTAATATTGGAGCATATCACGATGGTAAAAGGACAGCAATTGAAAGAGGCCTTTGGTTCGCAAAAGGTGGAGACAATGGGGATACTTCGTACAATAGACCTTGGAATACAAAAACGAAGGCTATTCAAGGTGGTGCAATGTATTTCAAAAATAACTATACAAACAAAAATCAAAATACATTATATACAAAGAAATATAATGTTATGAATGGTGAGGGAATGGTAGCAAAACATGAATACAGTACTGCGGTATATGCTGGTGTAACAGAAGGAAAACTATTGTCTAAAGCTTATAATAATAACTCTGATTACCCATTAGTTTTTTATATTCCTGTTTATAAGAATATGCCAAGTTCTAACTGTAAATTACCAGGTGAAACAGGAAATAATAATAATCTTTTGGATTCATTGTCTGTTGAAGGGTATAGCTTGAATACTAAATTTGATAGATATAATAATTCATATCGTTTAACTATTCCAAATTCCATTGACTCGTTAGAAGTAAAAGCTGAGGCAAATAATAGTGAAACTATTGTAACAGGTACTGGAAATGTAAATATTTCAAATAGTACTAAAACAATATATATTAAGGCAAGGTCAAGCAGTGGGTTGAGTAGAACGTATTCTATTAACTTAGATAGGGAGTAGTACAAATGAAAAATATAAAATGCATGATGCTAGCAATACTATTAATTGCGTTAAGTACAAGTTTCTGTTTTGCAGCAAGTACAAAAGCTATTATAGCATGTGATAGTGGTGTTGATGAAAGCGAAGCTTTTACCGTAAGTATTAAATATGTTTCTGAAGATATTTCAAGAGTGACTTCAAAGCTGGAGTATGATACTAACTTGCTTGAATATATATCAGGTGGTGATAGCCAAGGTAATAGCGGCGTTGTAAGTCTAAAAGGAACTTCGACTGATGGTAAAAATATTGTAATTAAATTGAAGTTTAAAGGCTTAAAAAAGGGAACTAGCGATATTAAATTAATAACAAAAGAAGCATATAATATGTCAGAAGAATTAATAGATATTGATGAAAGTATTAAAACCATTCGTATATTGGACGGAGAGGTTGCAGAGGAAAATGAATCAGTAAAAGAAAACCCTGCTAAAGAGGAAATAACAGCAAATGATTTAAAAGAAGAGCCTCTTCAAGATAATATTAAAAGACCAATTATATTCTATGGTGGAATTATTGGTATTGCGTTAATATTAATACTAATAGTACTTATTAGCTCAAAAATGGCAAGAAAAAGAAAAGCAAAAAAGAGATAAATAATAAATAACAAATAATAAATCCCATTATGAATTGTCATAATGGGATTTTTATAGTTATTTAAGATTTTCTGGATTTAAACATTCAAGTTCGGGGATTACAAATATACCATCTTTTCTAATTAATTTGTCATCAAAGTATATTTCGCCGCCACCATAATCTTCACGTTGTATCGTAACTAGATCCCAGTGAACTGCAGATTTATTTCCGTTAAAAGCGTCTTCATATGATGCTCCAGGAGTTAAATGGAAGCTACCAGCTATCTTTTCGTCAAATAGGGTATCTTTCATAGGATGAAGGATATAAGGGTTTACACCAATGGCAAATTCACCAAAATATCTTGCTCCTTGATCCGTATCTAAAATTTCATTAATACGTTTATTATCATTGGCTGATGCACTTATAATTTTGCCATCTTTTACTTCAAATACAATATTTTCAAAGGTGAAACCTTGCTCTTCGGATAGAGTATTATATGATATTTTACCATTCATTGAATCTTTAATAGGGGCTGTGTAAACTTCGCCATCAGGAATGTTGCATCCACCAGCGCATTTCTTTGCTGGAATATCCTTAATAGAGAAGGTTAAATCTGTACCAGGACCTACCAATCTTACTTTGTCTGTTTTGTTCATTAAATCAACTAAATTATCCATTGCTAGGCTCATCTTGTTATAGTCAAGAGTGCATACATTGAAATAAAAATCTTCGAATGCTTCTAGGCTTGTGTTTGCAAGCTGTGCCATTGAATTATTAGGATATCGTAACACAACCCATTTAGTCTTATTAACACGGTAATCCAAAAGTGGAGAAAGTTCTTGGTAATAAAGATTCATTTTTTCACCAGGAACATCAGAAAGTTCTGAGGCATTTTCACCTGCTCTAATTCCAATATATGCATCCATACCTTTCATTTGTTCAAGCTTGTAATGATTCATAAATTCAAGTTGCTCTTTTGATGCATTTAGTAACAATTCTCTGGTAATTGAATTATCGCCACCATCAACAAAAGGAATACCACCAGCTAGGTATGCTTCTTTAATTAATTGTTTAACTAAAGGTTTAACTTCATCTCCAATATAATTAATTAATATTTTTTCGTTTTTTTGTAAATTACAAGAGTAATTTATTAAAAGCTTTGCAAGCTTATTAATTCTATTATCCATTTTTACCTCACTTTTTGATTTTATTAATAACTGCTTCCATATCTTGAGGAATAGGAGCTTCAAGTTTTAGTTGTTTATTAGTTACAGGATGATCAAAATAAAGATATCTTGCATGTAAAGCCTGCCTTTGAATTAAATGTATTTTTTCACCACCATATAGATAGTCTCCAACAATAGGGTGCCCAATATGGCTTAAATGAACTCTAATCTGATGAGTTCTACCTGTTTCAAGGGTTAGTTCAACAAAGGTATATCCCTTTTTGAATCGTTCTAAAACCTGGTAGTGAGTTACACAGTTTGCTCCATCTTCACAAACTGCACGAGCAACTTTTTCAGGATCTGGACGACCAATTGGTAGATCGATTGTTCCTCTATCTTCCTCAATTATGCCGTTTACAATTGCAACGTATTTTTTTGTTACTCTATGTGAATGCATTTGTTTTACAAAACTATCTTGACTATGAGAGTTTTTAGCAAGTGCAAGCAATCCTGATGTATCCATATCGAGCCTATTTATAAACCTAATTTTAAATGACTGATTTGTGTCAATCATATACTGAGCAACACCATTTGCAATGGTATGAAATGGATGACCATTAGTAGGGTGAACAACAATTCCTGGTTGTTTATTAACAATTAATAAATCATCATCTTCGTACACTACATTAATTGGAATATCTTCAGGTATAAAATGACTTTTTTCTGGCGGAATAATTATAGTTATTTCATCTCCAGGTTTAGGTATTATCCAACTAGGAACTTCTGCTCCATTTAAAAACATACCTTTATTTTTTTTAATCTTAGTTCTAAGTCTTGAACTGAAATTGAAGTTTTCCTTCATTATTGCAGTTATATGTAATTGTTTATCGTAATCTTCATTGGTTACTATGTATTTAAAATCTCTAATCATGTTTTCCTTTTTATAAAAATTTTGTTTTAACTTTGTTCCAAAAATCGTAAGTCTCAAAACGCATAAGGTTAATTGTTTTGTCAGAAACTTCAACTTTTATATTTTCGACATCTACAAATCTGTTTTCAACACCATCATTAAAAACGTAGGTAGTATGGTGATTTTTGATGAATTCAGGAATAACTTCAAGTGACAAATCAGAAGGCAACAATATACTAGAAGTAAAAGACCTAAAAGCAGTAGTGTTCATGGGTGCAATAGGTGTTACTTGTAATAAATTTAACCTTGGGTCCACAATAGAACCACCAAGAGAGTAGTTATATGCTGTTGACCCTGCAGATGTTGCAATTAAAATTCCATCACCGCTAAATCTTTCTATAAAACTTCCGCCAATCGAAATATTGAAATGAGCAGCATAAGAATGTATACCCCTAATAACAATTTCGTTTAGCCCTTCTAAAACAGTTTCTGTACCATCTTTAGTAGTAATGGTACCTTTTACAGTTGTTAACTGCTGTAAGCAGTATTTTCCGGCCTTGTAAAGGAAAATAAAGTCATCCAACTGATCGCTTCTGATTTCTTGAAAAAAACCAAGATGACCGGTATTTACACCAATTATTGGTACCTTAGGGAAGTCGTATTTATGTATAGCTTCTAGACTGCTTCCATCGCCACCTATGCAAACAAGTAATTCGGCATTGCTTGATAGCTCTGTTTCAACTACAAAACCACTGGTGCGTAATTTTTGTTTCAATATACTTGCTGTCTCATTTGAAATTACAGTGCCATTTGAGTAGACACAAATTGTTCTTTGTTTGTTCATCGTAATATCCTATAATAATTTTTCAAATTCATCAACTAATAGTTTAAATTCTTCCATTGCTTTTTTAATTGGTAATGGAGAGCTCATATCGACACCTGCGATTTTTAGAAGTTCAATTGGGTAATCAGATTCACCAGTTTTTAAGAATTCTAAATAATCATTAGGTCCGTTTTCTAAAATTAAATCGGAAATTGCTGTTGCAGCGGAATATCCTGTAGCATATTTGTATACATAAAAAGCATTATAGAAATGGGGGATTCTAGCCCATTCATATTTTATGAAATCATCTTCGCCTAAGACATCTCCGAAATATTTTTTGTTTAGCTTATTGTATTCTTCACACATAAAGTTTGCTGTTAATGATTCTCCGTCCTCAATGGCCTTGTGAGTTAGATGTTCAAACTCAGCAAACATGGTTTGCCTAAAGACAGTTGTTCTAAATTCCTCGATGTGAAGGTTAATTAAATATTTTTTCATTTCAAGGTCTTGTTCTTTAGAAATCAAGTGTTTCATAAGTAAATTTTCATTTACAGTTGAAGCTACTTCAGCAGTAAAAATAGAATGACCACCATATACAAATGGTTGAGCTTCTCTAGTATAGCTAGAGTGCATAGAATGGCCCATTTCATGAACAACGGTAAATACATCCTTTAGTGTATTAGTGTAATTTAATAGTATAAAGGGGTGGCTATCATAGCTACCAAAACTATATGCTCCACTTGTTTTGCCTTCGTTTTCATAAACGTCAATCCATCCACTAGAAATACCAGAATTCATTCTATTAATATATTCACTACCAAGAGGAGATAGACCTTCTCTCATAATATCAAGACCTTCTTCAAAAGTAATTTTTCTGTCTGGTATTTTTACAAGCGGAACATACACATCATGCATTTTTAGTTCATCAATACCTAGAATTTCCTTTCTTAACCTCATATATTTATGAAGAACAGGTAGATATTCATTGATAACTGTAACTAGATTATCGTAAACACTTTCTGGTATGTTATCTCCAGATAGAGCAGAAGCTCTAGCAGAATTATACTTTCTGATTCGTGCGGAAACAACATCTGTTTTAGTATTGTAATTATAAGTTGTTGAAACGGTATTTATAATATTTTTGTATGCTGTATACATTTTTTCATAGGCTTCTTGTCTAATTGAACGATTATGACTCTCCAAGAAATTAATATAATTGCCATGAGTTAAAGGTACTTTGTTACCGTCTTCATCAGTAATTTCTCCGAATTTAATATCAGCATTGTTTAACATAGTGAATATATCATTAGTAGCTGGAGTAAGTTCACTCATCTGAGCTAAAATATTTTCTTCTTCTTTAGAAAGTACATGAGCCTTTTCTCTAAGAATATCTTTAATAACAAATTCATATACTTTAAGACCTTCTTCGTTAGATAAAAAGTCTAACAATTGTTTTTCATCAGCAGCGATAAGTTCAGGAACAAAAAACGACATATTAGCACTTACTTTTGCAATAATTTGTCCAGATTTATCACACATTCCCTGATACTTTTCATTAGAATTGTTTTCATCTCTACGCATACGAGAATAAACGTATGCTTTTTCTAATTTTAGCCAAATTTCATCCTTGGCCTTAAATGCTAATAAAAGAGTTTTGCTATCCTTTGTCAAAATTCCTTGGAACCCTTCAAATTCCTCAGCTTTTTTTAGGGCGATATTTAAGTCTTCTTCCCAGTTTTTTTCATCTTGATACATTGATTCTATGTTCCATTTATATTTATTTTCTATTTCATCACGTTTTTTAATTGATTTACTCATTTATTCCTCCTCGCTTTTATTTACATTATATATTTATTGTTGTAAAATGTATTATAACACGAAATTGAAAGGAAACAAGAAGATGGATAACAGACCAATAGGTTTTTTTGATTCTGGGTTAGGTGGATTGACATGTATACCATACCTTATGACTGAAATACCTGAGGAAAAAATAATATATTTTGGGGATACTGCTAGAACACCTTATGGGTCAAAAGCTGTATCAACAATTAAAAACTTTTCAATGCAAATTGCAAATTTTTTAGTTGAGAATGATGTAAAGATGATTGTAATTGCGTGTAATACCGTAAGTGCTACATGTGTTGATGCCATTCAAGAAAGATTCCCAGATATACCAGTTGTAGGTATTATTGAACCAGCAGCAATTAGTATCGCTGAAACGTGTGGTGTTACAAACAAAATAGGAGTAATAGGTACCAAAGTTACAATTGGTAGTAATGCATACAAAAAAGAAATAAAAAAATATAATGAAAATTTAAGTGTTTATGAAAAAGCGTGTCCTGCATTTGTACCTCTAATAGAAGAGGGAATAATTAAGAATGATATAATGGACCTTACAATTGAGTATTATATGGATGATTTTATATTAGAAAATAGAATTGATACAGTTGTTCTTGGATGCACACACTATCCATTGCTGGTGTCAAACATAAAACGAAAATATCCTAATTTAAGAATAGTAAATCCTTCAAAAGAAATAATAAAAAGGATTGATGAAATATTGAAAGATAAACAAATGTATGCAAAAGATTCAGAGGTACAAAATACTTTTTATGCAAGTGACCTTTCGGAGAATTTTATTAATATGATAGATAGGATTTTTATCGATACAGATGTTAAAGTCAAGTTTAAAAATTTAGATATAGATTAATTATTAAATTGAGAGTAGGAGAAAAAAATGGAACTTAAAAGATTATTGGAAATTTTACAAATTGAAGAACCGTCAGAATTTGAATTCTTTGAAAATTTTGCGGACCTTGTTGAGTCAGATGAAGAAATTTCAGATGATGAATTGTTTTTGCTATTTAAAGAAACAGATCACGAAATTGTAGCGGAAATTATTAAAAATTACTTTGATGAAGTTCTTGATGCTATGCCAGACGACAAGACTGATATGTACACACTTCTTGAAACAATTAAAATGTCTCTTGTAGGTCTTATTATTTCAGATGAAGGGGATTCAACATTAGTACATTTTTGCGAAGAGTTAAATAGGTTTAAAGAGTGGTATTCGGTAACATCAAAGGTTGAAGTCAAGACTATTGACAATTCACAAGTTGAGGAACTAACAATTAGAGATGCCCTTGTTGTTTCAAGGCTAGAGGCCTTAGAAGGCAATCAACATCACTATGATTTTGAAGCATGTTTAGAGTATGAATTAGATGAATTTATTGTTAATTATGCTGATATTGCAAACGCAGAATATAATGATAGTTATGAAGGAGACAGTTTGATTGACAGTGGATATGTCTATGATGATGAAATGAGAGGAAATTAATGAATTTAGGTCAAAAAAACTATAAATTAGGAATGACAGCAGCGTTACTATGTTCAAGTTTATGGGGGATTTTACCAATATACTGGCATGCTTTAATACCGATTAGTTCTTCTGTAATTATATTTTACAGAATTTTTACTGTAGGTATAGTATGTTTTTTGGTGGCGTTAAAGTTATACGGCATGGAAAGAATAAAGGCACCACTTAGAAAAAAAGGTGCAAAACTAAAGTTTTTTTTGGCAGGTATTATTATCACGCTAAATTGGAGCATTTATATTTGGGCAGTAAATGCTGGATTTGTAATACAAACGAGCATAGGTTACTACATGGAACCTTTGATGGTTTGCGTTTTTGGTATAGTTTTGTTTAAAGAAAAAATGACAAGATACAGAGGTTTTGCATTTTCGTGCGCATGCCTTGGTGTAGTTGTTTTGCTAGTGTATTTTAAGCAAATTCCTGCTATTGCTCTGAGCCTAGCAGTTTCATTTGCTGTATATGCAGCGCTAAAGAAAAGCTTTAAAATTGAATCAATACTTTCACTTCTATATGAGACTATGTTTTTAGTACCATTTGCACTTGTTGTAATAATATATTTAGAAGTCACAAATCAGGGGGCAATTGGTGTGGGAGAGCCATATCAATATGGTCTTTTACTTTGTAGTGGTGTAATGACAGCTATTCCACTTGGTTTATTTGCTGTTGCAGCTAATAATTTGCCGTTAATTACCCTTGGAATAACAGAATATATTTCACCATCTCTAAATCTAATTATTGGAATTTATTTGTTCAACGAGCCATTTGACAAAATTCAATTAATTGCTTTTGCAATTATATGGGTTGGGTTAATAGTGTTTACATATGGAGAAGCAAAGTTGCAAAAATCAACTATGAATAGAGGTGACATTATTGAAAGATAGAAAAATCGGATTTTTTAGTGTTGCTTTTATGTACGTGGGTACAATAATGGGAGCAGGATTTGCTTCAGGACGTGAAATCTGGCAATTCTTTGGTGTCTTTGGACAAAGAGGACTAGCAGGTGTTGCGTTTGTAGCAATTCTTTTTGTGATTGTTGGAATTATGATTTCAATGATTACAATTAAGATAAATGATAATGATATGGGTAAAGTCATAGTTCCTGCAGGCAACGATAAGTTAGTTAGGCTTGTAGGATATTTTATGGCATTCATATTATATATAGTGTTAATCACAATGTCAGCGGCTGGAGGAGCTTTGTTCAATCAGCAGTTTGGAATGGAAAAAAGTATAGGTGGAATTATAATTGTAGTACTTGTTATTGCTACAGTAATAGGTGGATTTGAAAGAATATCTCATGTATTTAGATATATTATGCCGGTTTTGTTAATTGTTGTAATAGGGACTTGTATAGCAGTAATAATGGTAAGTTCACCAAAGGATGTTACTGGTGTGACAATTAAACCAAGCCCTTTGGCAAGTAACTGGATATTTAATCCGATATTATACCTATCATATAACATGTTAGCTATTATACCAATTGTATCTACAGCAGCAATAAGTGCAAAAAATGCAAGAAGTGCCATTGGGGGAGCTGCATTAGGTGGTATATGTTTAGGATTTTTAGCCTTAGTCCTTGCTATGGCAATGTTAACTGATCCACTTTTTTCTCAAAGTATGGATATGCCAATGTTGGCTTATTCAACTAGGCTTGGGAAGGTTGCAAATTTAGTGTACACATTTGTATTAATGTTTGCTATTTATTCATCAGCAACTGGAAATTTTTATGGATTTACAACTATATTAAAAGATAATAAACGAAAGAATTTGATTATTGTTATTGTAGCCTTAGTCGCATTTGTTTTTGGATTAGTAGGATTCAAAAATATTGTTGCGTATGTTTTCCCAATTAGTGGGTTCCTAGGATTAGCAATAATTGTATTAATCACAATAAATTTCGTGCAACTAGTAATAATGAACAAGGGTGATAAAAATGAAAGAAATCAATAGAGAAAGACTATATCCTGATGGGATATTTGAAGTGCATGCCGGGAGAAATGAGTTAGTCAATATGATAGTTGGTAGTAAAAAAACAGCTTTAGTTGACTGTGGCAGAGCATTTTGTGGGGAAGAATTAGTTGGAAAAATAAAGGAAATACTTGGTGACAGAAAACTTGATTATGTTTTTGCAACTCATACTCACTATGACCATATAGGTGCACTTCCATGGTTACGCAAGGAGTGGCCAGATTTAATTGTATTTGGATCTGAATATGGACAATACATTTTGACAAGACCAGGGGCACTTAAAGTTATAAAAGAGATGGGACAAATTGCAGAGAAAAATTTTGGAACAGGGGATGTAGATAAAATAACGACTGATGGGATTAGTATAGATCGAGTGCTTAAAGAAGGAGATAGAGTAAGTCTTGGGGACAATGAAATCATGGCAATGGAAACAAAAGGCCATACAGATTGTTGCTTGAGTTTTGTTCTTGAACCTGAGAGAGTAATGTTTTCATCGGAAAGCACTGGTGTTTTTGAAGGCAATGGTAATGTTGATACTTCGATATTAAAAAGTTTTGATGATACAATGATATCTCTAAAGAAATGCAGAGACTATAATCCGTCATGGGTAATAGCTCCACATTTTGGAATTGTTCCAAAAGAGGAGTTGGCTGAAAGATGGGATACGTTTGAAAAAATTGCTATAAAAGAGAGAGAGTTTGTAATAAAAAGAGCAAAAGAAGGCAAAAGTGAGGATGAAATCCTAAATGAACTTAAAGAAGAATTTTGGACTGATTTTAGAGCAACATACCAACCGGTAGATGCCTTCTTGTTAAATGCACGTAGTACAATAAAGTTATATATGAAAGAGGTAGTAAATGATTAAGTTAAGAACATTAAAATGTGGTGTTAGAGTAGTAATGGATCAAACTAACTACTTGCAATCAGCCTCTATTGGGTTTTGGATTAGAACTGGATCAGTAGACGAAGATAAAAAGTATGCTGGTATTTCTCATTTTGTTGAGCATATGATGTTTAAAGGGACTGAACATAGAACTGCAAAAGAAATTGCAGCGGATATTGACAAAACAGGGGGGCAAATTAATGCTTTTACAAGTAAGGAAGCTACTTGTTATTATGTAAAGACTCTTTCTGCAAATTTAATTAGCTCAACTGAAGTTCTAATTGACATGCTTGTCAATTCTAAATTTGATAAAAAAGAAATGTCAAGAGAACGTAAAGTAATAGTTGAAGAAATCAAGATGATCCAAGATGCTCCAGATGAAGATGCTCATGAAATGATAAATAAAATAATATACAAAGGATCTCCACTTGGAAATTCAATTGCGGGGACAGAATCTTCATTAAAAAATATTTCTCAAAATGTTATGAGAGAATATGTAAAAAATGAATATACAAGAGACAATATAGTTGTCGCTATTACGGGTAATTTTGATGAAGATGAAATTTGTGGATATCTAGAAGATAAACTAATTAGCCTTGGAGAAAGTAAGGTGAAAAAAGAACATGAAATTTTGCCATATGAACCAGGATTTAAGGTAAAAGCAAAAGACATTGAGCAAACACATTTCTTTATTGGAGTGCCTTCAATAGACCTGTTTGATAAGAGGCATTATGCTATGACAGTATTAAGCAACATTATGGGAGGTTCTATGAGTTCTAGACTGTTTCAAGCAGTAAGGGAACAAAAAGGACTGGCATATTCAGTTTACTGCGTTCACAGTGCATCTACAATGGGTGGTAGTTTTATGATATATGCGGGTGTTTCTCATGATAATGTAGGTGAGGCAATAGAGGCAATAAAAGAAGAACTTGAAATTTTGAAAAGAGATGGAGTAACTCTTGAAGAATTAAATAAAGCAAAGGAACAGTTAAAGAGTAGCTTTATATTTGGACAAGAAAATGTTGCAACTAAAATGTTCAGTATAGGTAAAGCAATAACTTTGGTAGGTAAAGCTAAAACAGATAAAGAAGTTCTTGAGCTAATTGATGCAATTACCCTTGAAGATTTAGATGAAGTTTCAAAGATAATTACAAATATTAAAAATTATTCTGGGGCTTCTGTTTCAAATAAAAAATTCAACTTAAAGAAAATGGTTTTAGGTGAAAAAAATGATTAAGGTTAAGATAATGAGTTCTGGTAATGAACTACCATTTTATGAAACTAATGGCTCTGCAGGGATGGATCTGAAGGCTTTTATTGAAGAGGAAGTGGTCATATTACCAGGGGAACGAAAGCTAATAACGACTGGACTTTGTATCGAGCTTGAGGAAGGTTATGAAGCGCAAATAAGGGCACGCAGTGGTCTTGCTATTAAACATGGAATAGGTCTTGTTAATGGAATAGGAACAGTTGATAGTGATTATAGAGGTGAGATAAAAGTACCATTAATTAATTATGGAGATGAAAAATTTGTTGTAAATAACGGAGATAGAATTGCTCAGATTATAATTGCTAAATATGAAAAAATAGAGTGGGAAGAAGTAACTAAACTAAATGAAACAATGAGAGGTTCAGGAGGTTTTGGACATACGGGGAAATAATATGATTACAAGAGTCGACATTGAAAAAAGAGAAAATGAAATATTGTCAGAATTTGCGTGTAAAGCGAGTGATAGTTTTGGGAGAGATGTTTTTGAAGAAAAGTGTAACATGAGAACTGATTTTCAAAGAGACAGAGATAGAATTATACATTCAAAAGCCTTCAGGAGATTAATGCACAAAACTCAAGTGTTTTTGGCGCCTGAAGGAGATCACTTTAGAACAAGGCTTACTCATACAATTGAAGTGTCTCAAATCGCAAGAACAATTGCGAGAGGGCTTGCTTTAAATGAGGATTTGACGGAGGCCATTGCTCTTGGTCATGATCTAGGACACACACCTTTTGGACATAATGGAGAATTAATTTTAAACCATGTATACAAAAAAGGATTTAGACACAATGAACAGAGTATTAGAGTTGTAGAAATTTTAGAAGATAGCCATGGCAAGGGTAAGCGTGGAATGAATCTGACAAAAGAAGTTAGAGATGGCATATTAAACCATACAGGTGCTGGTATTCCATTTACACTTGAAGGACAAATTGTAAAGATAAGTGATAGGGTTGCGTACATTAATCATGATATTGATGATGCGCTTAGAAGCGGTGTAATTAAAGAAAATGAATTACCGCAAAGATGCATAGAATTTCTTGGTGATGATCATAGAACTAGAATTGACACATTGGTAAAAGATCTAATTGTTAATAGTGACGGAAAAGACAAAATTGGAATGAGTGAAGAGGCTGCTTCAAAGATGAATGAATTACGGACATTTATGTTTCAAAACGTTTATCATAACAATGTAGTCAAAAAGGCATCAGATCTTGATAAAGTTGAAAATATCATTACATCACTTTATGAATATTTTGTTGCTAAACCAGAACTAATACCAAAAGAATTACTTGCTTTGGTAGGCGAATTTGGAATAGATGAAGTAGCTAAAGATTATATTGCGGGAATGACAGATAGATATGCTATTAATCTTTATGATGAGCTTTTTATACCAAAAGGTTGGAAATAATTTAGGAGGTTTAATATGAAGTTGACAAAATCAAAAGAATTAAAAATAGGGGATACAATCGGAATACCTTCTCCTTCAAGTGGACTTTGGGAGAGAAGTGACCTTTTATCTGCTGTAGAAAACATTGAAAAAATGGGCTATAAGACAAAACTTGCGGATAATGTGTATGATAACACCTTTTACTTGGCAGGAACGGATGAAGCAAGAGCTAAGGGCGTTATGGATATGTTCAAAGACGATGATGTGGATGCTATTTTTTGCTCACAGGGTGGATATGGATCTGCAAGATTATGGAAACATTTAGACTTTGATATTATAAAAAATAATCCTAAAATATTCTTAGGGTTTAGTGATATAACAGCTTTGCATATGGCAATTCATAAAAAAACAGGGCTAGTGACTTTTCATGGGCCAAATGCTTGCTGCTTAGGTAATAAAGAGTACAATGAGTTTACAAAAGATCACATGTTTAAAGCGTTAAATGCAAAAGAACCTATTGGCAGTATTGAAATGGCAAATAAGGAAAAATATTTGAGCAAGATTTCTAGTGGCAGGGTTACGGCTGAAGTAATTGGTGGCAATATATCTCTTATCTGTGGAACTTTGGGTACCGAATATGAGATCGATACAAAAGGCAAGATATTATTTATTGAAGATGTCGGCTTAGAACCTTGGATTATGGATCATTTAATGACTCATTTATATAATGCTGGCAAGTTTCATGATTCAGTAGGAATTGTTGTTGGAGAATCAACTGATTGCCTACCAAATGCAGTTAACCCTGGATTTTGGACTGAAAGAAGCTTTGAAAGTATCGTTTATGATGTTTTAGGAAATATTAATAAACCTGTTTTATATAATTTGCCTATAGGGCATACAGCTGAAATGGTAACTATTCCAGAAGGTGTTATGGCAACTCTTGATGCTACTAACAAAAGTTTTGTAATTGAGGAAGCTGGAGTTAAATAAGAAACAATCATATAAAAAGTAATAGGAACGGACTTGTCCGTTCCTATTACTTTTTATATGTTAGGTATTAAGCTTGCTGCTTATGAATATCTTTATAAATTTTACTCATTTGTACGGCTACCTTTGTGCTCCAAGATCCACTTGTGCAATAGTACTTGTTAACAGCTTTTACCGTTTTACCTTTATAATATCTACCAGATTGAGATAGATAGTTTGTTTTTAAGCCTTTTGCTACAGAAGCAATACAAGCTGATTTAGAAGAGTAGTTTTTACCACCGTATCCAAACATATTGTTTTCTCTATACATATGTTTGCCACCACTACTTTCTACTATTGAAAGAGACATTAAGAATACAGCATTAACCTTGTATTTTTGCTCTGCCTTGATAAAATCGTCATATAGACCTTTAAGCCCGCTATAATTGCTTGCTTTTGAAAGTTCTTTTGCTGTAACATGACTTGGTTTAGTTAAATCTAGAGTCTTACATTTATCTATTGATAGTGCAGGTACTCGATAATGCTCTTTTTGAGTTTCATTTTTTGCAACATTGTCGATTTTTATTATCTCTGAAGTGTTACTCCCTTGCACTGGAACCATATTCTCTGGTTGTGTATTTGCAAAAGCGAAACTAGTTGAGATACATAGTGTTGCTAATACTGTAAATAAAATTACTCGTTTTAAATGGTTTATCATAATTATTTTCCTTTCATTTGTAGTATGCAGTATATTGCTAAATGTTTGTTTTGTCAAAAATGTGTGTATTAATGTGATGAACATGTGAAAATAAACTAAAGTTTTTTGAAAAAAATACAATTTAAAAAAAGTAATATCCAAAGTTATGACGTAATATACTTATGAGAAGGTTATTAATTAGGTGGAAAGATGACAACTTATAACAAGGACAACTTAATAGAGGAAATCAAAAACAGGTGTAATATTGTTGATGTTATTGGTAGTGTTGTAACTCTCAAAAAGGCAGGAAACAATTACAAAGGGAGATGTCCGTTCCATAATGAAAAGACACCTTCATTTGTTGTGTCACCAGGAAAACAGATATTTACATGTTTTGGTTGTAATGCAACAGGTGATGTAATTGAATTTGTGAGAAGATACTATAATCTTGAGTTTAAGGAAGCTTTAATTAGGCTTGCAAAGGAAGCTGGCATTACCATAACTGAAAGTTATGGTAATTCAAAAGGTAGAGATGAACTTTATCAAATCAATAAGGATGCTGCAACTTTTTTCTTTAAAGCTCTAAGGTCGGTGGACAATCCAGGCATTAGATATGTAATTAGTAGAGGTTTAACGAAAGAAACACTGCACACATTTGGTATTGGTTATGCGGATAGCTCGTGGGATAGCTTGTATAAATTTTTGAAATCAAAAGGCTACAGTGAAGAGAATATGATGAAATTAGGTTTGATTTCTTTTTCAAAGGGTAAATATTTTGATAAATTTAGAAATAGAGTTATCTTCCCAATACAAAACACTTCAGGCAAGGTAATTGGCTTTGGGGGGAGAGCTTTGGGAGACGATACTCCTAAATATCTTAACTCTCAAGAAACACCAATATTTCACAAAAAGAATAATTTGTATGGACTTAATATTAGCAAAAATGAAATTGGCAAACTTGACGAAGCAATTTTAGTAGAAGGGTATATGGATGTTATTTCATTGTACCAGGGTGGAGTAAAGAATGTTGCGGCTTCACTAGGTACAGCATTAACAAACAATCAAGCAAAACTATTGAAACGTTATACAAATAATATTGTACTATCATATGATTCTGATAGTGCAGGAGCAGCAGCAGCTCTTAGGGGCAGTGAGATTTTGTACAGCGAAAATTTAAAAGTCAATATTATCCATGTAACTGATTTCAAAGATCCCGATGACTATATTAAAGCAAAAGGCAAAGAATCCTTTTATAATTTAGTCAGGAATGGACAAAGTTATCCAGAGTATAGAATTAATATTATTAAAAATAAATATAATTTGGATAGTACGCAAGATAGAGTTGGATTTCTAAAAGAAGTTGCAGGATTTTTAAAGAGTTTGAGTCCTGTGGAAGGGGATATTTATATTAGTAAAGTAGCTAAACTATCGAAAATTTCAGAAGGGGCGCTAAGAGCTGAAATGGGTGTTGGACAGGATATAGAAATACCAGTAAAAACCGAAGAAAAAGTTGAAATAGATAGTAACACTAATGTGATGATTTCAAAAATCGAAAAGAATCTTATTAAAATTATTCTTACAGATAGTAAGTTTTTTGAAAAAGTAAAAATTAGCCAAGATATTTTTACAAGTGAGATTGGCAAATATATTTTTACACAAATAGACAAAATATATGTAAAGGATGAGGAAATAGATTTAGAAAAACTTCTAGATGATATGGATGCTGAGGAAAGGATTGTTTTATCTGATATAATTAATAATATAAAAATAGCTGGCAAAATAGATGAAATTTATAATGAGTGTATTAAAACGTATAGAGAAGAAATCTTGACAAATAAAGAAAAAGAACTTATTATGAGAATTTCTATTGCTGATGAAGAAGAGAATACAGAGGATATTAAAAGGTTGACTGAAGAACTAATAAAAGTTCAAAAGGCAAGGAGTTTAAGGGGGTAAATATGACGGTTGAAGAAAAAAAGACTGAAGTCTTAACCAATGAATTAATTGAAAAAGCAAAAAATAAAAGACTAAGTTATGCAGAAATAGGTAGTCAGTTTGAAAAAATAGATCTAGATAAAAATGAAATGGAAGAAATTTATGATTGTCTTATTTCAAATGGAATTGAAATAATATCAGAAGAGGTTCCAGATGATGCAGAACTTATTGAAATTGAGCATGACGTTGACGTTGATGTTGACATTGACATTGACATTGATATCGAAGATCTTGCAGATGATCACAAAAAGAAAAAAGAAAGTGAACTAGAAGCTTCATTACCTAAAACTATTGCCGTTGATGATCCAGTTAGAATGTATTTAAAAGAAATAGGTAAAGTTCCTCTTTTAACTGCTGATGAAGAAATTGATTTAGCAAAGAGGATGGAAAATGGTGAAGAGTATGCAAAACAAAAATTATGTGAAGCAAACTTAAGACTTGTAGTTAGTATCGCAAAGCGATATGTAGGTAGAGGCATGCTGTTCTTAGATCTTATCCAGGAAGGAAATTTAGGGCTTATTAAAGCTGTTGATAAATTTGACTGGAGAAAGGGTTACAAGTTTAGTACATATGCAACATGGTGGATTAGACAGGCTATTACTAGATCAATTGCTGACCAAGCGAGAACTATAAGAATACCTGTTCACATGGTTGAAACTATTAATAAACTTATGAGAATTCAAAGACAATTACTTCAAGAATTTGGGAGAGAAGCCACTCCAGAAGAAATTGCTGTTGAAATGGATATTACAGAAGAAAAAGTTAGAGAAATATTAAAAATTGCTCAGGAGCCTGTTTCTCTTGAAACACCAATTGGTGAAGAAGAAGATAGCCATCTTGGAGATTTTATTCCTGATGAAGATGTTCCAGCACCTGCAGAAGCTGCTGCTTTTAGTATGCTTAAAGAACAGCTTGTAGAAGTTTTAGACACATTAACAGAGAGGGAACAAAAAGTATTAAAGCTAAGATTTGGTCTAGAAGATGGTAGAGCAAGAACTCTTGAAGAAGTTGGTAAACAATTTGAAGTGACAAGAGAAAGAATTAGACAGATTGAAGCGAAAGCTCTTAGAAAATTAAGACACCCAAGCAGAAGCAAAAAACTAAAGGATTACTTAGAATAGAGGAGACTTATATGTTAACTAATAGATTAGAAGCTATTGCAAATGAAATTGAAAACGGAGAATCTATGGCAGACATTGGAACAGATCATGGGTATTTACCTATGTACCTATTCACAAATAAAATTTCTCCAAAAGTTATTATGACAGATGTAAGCAAAGGTTCCCTGAATAAAGCTAGAGAAAATTGCAAAGAAATTTGTCCCGATATTAAGTTTGACCTTAGATTAGGAAACGGTTTGAAAGTTATTAAAAATAATGAAGTTGATGATATCGTTATTGCTGGAATGGGCGGTGTTTTAATCTCTGATATTTTAGGAAAAGATCTGGAAAAATCTAAAAATTTCAAAAAAATAATTATGCAGCCAAGAACAGCACAAGGAAGATTAAGATACTGGCTTATTAAAAAAGGTTTTGCAATTACAAACGAAAAATTAGTAAGAGAAGGTAGATTTATTTGTGAAATAATAACTGCATCATATGGAGAACCTGATGAAGCGATGAAACTTGATGCTGGCCCAGATTCTATCATGTGGGAAATGCCTACATGGCTTGCAACAAGTGGAGATCCACTCGTTAGAGAATTTATTGATAATAAAATCGAAAGAGAAAAAAGAATATTAACATCAATGAAAAATAGCAAGAGTATGAAAAAAGAAGATTTTGCCGCAATAGAAGCAAACATTAGGTATTTGGAAAGCCTATAGGTATAAAAATGAAAATCGAGAGTATTATAGAAATAATAGAAGATATTGCACCACTTACTTTAGGTGCAGATTGGGATAACAGCGGGATACAGATAAATATTGGTAATGATGAAATTACCAATATTTTGATATGTCTTGATATTAACGATGGTGTTATTAATGAGGCAATTGACAATAATGTGGATTTAATAGTTAGCCATCATCCACTATTATTTAATAGACCAAAGACTATAAATATTGATGATGTTACAGGTAAATATGTTATAGATTTAATTAAATCGGGTATTTCTGTTTATTCATCCCATATTCCTTTTGATAATGCAGATAATGGGAACAACTTTTATTTAGCTGAAATTTTAGGCCTAATTAACGTAAACAGACTTAAAGGAGATCATCCAGGGGTTGTTGGAGAATTTCCTATGGAAATGGATTTAAATGAGTCAATTGAAGAAATATGTGATATACTGAATATTAATAGGAGTCAACTTGATATAGTTGGAGACTTAGGCATGAATATATCAAAAGTAGCTATTTGCACAGGCTCAGGTTTTGATATAATTGACGAAGCAATTAACATGGAGTGTCAATTAGTAATAAGTGGTGAAATGAAACTACACCAGGCGCAATATGGCAAAGCTAAGGGAATTTCTTTAATCGATGCTGGTCACTATCATACTGAAAAGATCTTTGTAGAGAATTTAGCACATCAGCTAAAAGTAAGACTTGATGAATCAGTTAATATAATAGAAAGTCAATTTGATTCTAATCCTTTTTTAATTTAATAACATAATATTGGGTAAGCCAGACAATCGCGTGGGTAACCATGAGGAAAGTCCGGGCTCCATAGGGTAAGGATGCCAGATAACGTCTGGCGTGGGTAACCATAGGGAAAGTGCAACAGAAACATACCGCCGAAACGAGTAATGTCGTGGTAAGGTTGAAATGGTGAGGTAAGAGCTCACCGGCAGTGTGGAGACATACTGGCCGTGTAAACCCCATTCGGAGCAAGACAAAATAGGGCAATAGGTGTGGCTACCCGTCACCGCCCGGTAGGTATGTCGCATGAGGTCATTAGCGATAATGATCCTAGAAAGATGATTGTCAAATACAGAACCCGGCTTATAGGCTTACCCAATCTTATGTTATTTAATAATGCTAGCGATTCAAAGAGAGGTGATATCGTTATGTTTAGAAGGGGCGAACTAAAAAGAAATGCAAGGCATTCGATTAAAAGGAATTATTGGTCTGTTGTAGCTGTTTGTTTTCTCATGTCTGTACTTATGTTTGAATATGGAGCATCTATGGAGGGTGCATCTACCTACGACAAAAGTAGAGAAACTGATAAGAAAGTTGTTGTCCAAACTATAAAAAATACTATTGCGTCGGATATTGTAAATGTAGGGAGCGATGATAAGCCTGAAGCTAAAGCAACAAAAGGGGTATTGGCTGCTGCACTTAACGCTGGAACATCTACATTACATATACTTTCAAATGCAAAAGTAACTTTTCATGAATTTTTCATTGAACATTCTTTTATAAAGGGTTTTGTAGCAATATTAGCAGTATTAGCAAGTATTGCCTATACTTTGTTGTTTAAAAATATAGTTATAATTGGAGAACGAAGATTTTTTTTAGAAAACCGAGTATATGAAAAAAGTAAAATTTCTAGAGTTTTAAGCATATATATCAGCAAAAAAACTTTTTTAGTTGCCAAAACAATGCTTCTGGTGAATTTAATGCTTATTTTGTGGGCGATGACAGTTATATTGTACCCTTATAAGCATTATCAGTATAAGCTTGTTTCTTATATTATGGCAGAAAATCCAGAAATTCACTGGAAAGACGCAATTGCTCTTAGCAAAGAAATGATGAAAGGATATAAATGGAATGCATTTTTGCTTGATTGTTCATTTATACTATGGAATGGGTTAAATCTGCTTACTTTTGGTTTGGCAGGAATTTTCTTTACAAATATGTATTACAGGGCAACAGAAACAGAGTTGTTTGTTAAATTGCGAGAGTTTGCAAAAGTTAATAATATAAAAAATATAGATTTATTAAATGATAATTTGCTTTATGAGGCGCCAGCGTTAGAGGAACCACTTTATTATCCAGGCACACATGTTGAAAAAGAACATAAGCAACATATTAACTACAAGAGAAAATACTCTATTACAAATTTAATACTATTCTTTTTTACATTTTCTGTAATAGGATGGATTTGGGAAGTTAGTCTTCATCTAGTTAAAGATGGAGTATTTGTTAAAAGAGGAATTATGTTTGGTCCATGGCTTCCGATTTATGGAGCTGGTGGGGTATTGGTGTTAATTCTATTAAAGAAATTTATTGATAAACCTGTTGTAACTTTTGTTTTAACTATGGTTATTTGTGGGATAGTTGAATATTCAACAAGTTATTATTTAGAAATGACAAAAGGGGCTAAATGGTGGGATTACAGTGGATATTTACTTAATATAAATGGTAGGGTTTGTTTAGAGGGGCTACTTGTTTTTGCAATTGGTGGAACAGCATTTATCTATATAATTGCACCGTTTTTTGACAGTAAGTTCAATAAAATTCCAAAACGAAACCGGAATATTTTATGTGCTATATTACTAACTTTATTCGGTGCTGATGCTGTGTATTCTCATTATTATCCAAATGTCGGTAAAGGAATTACAGATTACGGTATTGAGTATAGCCAGGTTACAGGTAGGACACATAATATTAAAAGATTGAATTGAATAATGAAAGGTAATAAATGACAGAAATAAAAAAAGAAAATAAAATGGGAACAATGCCCATAACAAAACTATTGTTAACAATGTCTGGACCAGCAATTTTTTCTATGCTGATTCAGGCATTATATAATATTGTTGATAGTATATTTGTTGCACAACTAGGACAAAGTGCTTTAGCTGCTGTAACATTAGTATTTCCAATACAAATGCTGATAATTTCAGTAGCTGTTGGGACAGGAATTGGTATAAATTCATTAATATCAAGGCGGCTTGGCGCAAAGCGTCAAGAGGATGCAAATAAAGCGGCTACGACAGGACTGTTTTTGGGAATATTTAACTGGATACCATTTGCAATCTTTGGGATATTCTTTGCAACTTGGTTTTTAAGTATGTTTTCAAATAATCCATATATTATTAAAGAGGGTGGAGACTATTTAAGAATAGTTACTATTGGATCAATTTTTGTAATGACAGGCATTAATTCTGAAAAAATTATACAGTCTACTGGAAATATGATTTTACCAATGATTACAATAATCACTGGTGCATTGGTAAACGTGGTATTAGATCCAATATTGATTTTTGGACTTTTGGGAGCACCTAAACTTGGTGTTGCAGGTGCGGCTGTTGCTACTGTAATTGCACAGTGTGCTTCAATGATGGTTGGAGTAACGTTCCTACTTAAAAAGAATTTACCGGTTAAAGTGAACTTTTCAAATGGAATATTTAATGGAAGAACAATCAAAGAGATATATGGCGTAGGTGGTCCGTCAATTATTATGCAAGCTATAGGTTCGTTTATGTTGTTTGGAATAAATGGGATTTTGGCTTCATTTTCGGAAACTGCAGTTGCAGTAATGGGCGCTTACAGTAAATTGCAATCATTTGTATTTATGCCATGTTTTGGTGTGAACCAAGGATCCTTACCTGTAATGGGATATAATTATGGCGCACAAAATGGCAAAAGACTTATGGAAACATTCAAAAAGGCTGGTATTATGGCTATATCTATAATGACATTTGGATTAATTTTGTTTCAGACTATACCTGTGGTATTGTTATCAATGTTTAATGCCAATGAAGATATGATTGAAATTGGAACTATTGCTCTTAGAGCTATTAGTTTGAGTTTTATTCCAGCAGCAATAGGTATTGTATCTGCTGGTTTATTTCAGGCAACAGGTCACGGCATGATTTCTCTTTGGGGATCTTTAATTAGACAGCTTGTTGGAATTCTACCTTTAGCAATCTTATTTGGTAAAATAGGTGGTGTATCTTTAGTTTGGTGGGCATTCCCACTTGCAGAAGTGTTTGGACTGATTTATAGTATTACTATGATTAGATATTTGTTTAAGACAAAATTAAAAAGATTGGGAGATGTGTAGGTTATGATTAATGTAATTACAATAAGCAGAGAATATGGTAGCGGTGGAAGATGTATTGGCGAAAAAATTGCCAAGGAATTAGGAATACCATTTTATGACAAAGTTCTAATTGATATGATTGCGTCAGAAAGCGGTATGGATGTTGGATATGTTGAAAATGTTGTAGAAAACCTAAGTATGGCACAAGCTTTTGATATTGCTGCAAGCGGTTACTATACGGTTAGTCCATTTTTAGACACAACACAAGTTGTTAGTGAAAGTGTGTTTACAACACAGAGCAAAATAATTAGAAAAATTGCTGACCAGGGTCCTTGCGTTATTGTTGGTAGATGTGCAGAATATATTTTGAAGGATAGGGAAGACTGTCTAAATGTATTTATTCATGCGGATATGGACGATAAGATAAAAAGAGTTCGAGATAGTTATGGGATTGAAGAAAAAAAAGTGATTTCTACAATTAAAAAAAGTGACAAAGCAAGAGCTAAACACTATGCTTTTTACTGTGAAGAAAAGTGGGGGTTAGCACGTAATTATGATTTATCATTTAATTCATCAAAATTTGGAGAAGAAGGTGTTGTGAATATAATTAAAAGAATTGTTGAGTCAGAAAAATTTTAAACATTAGTTAAAAACAACCTTAGTATTAATTTCTAAGGTTGTTTTCTTCTGGTTTCAGAATCTAATTTAACTAAATCGTAAATAAGTGGATCTTTAATTAATCTGTGCCAAACAGTGTAGTTGGCTTTAATAAATCTTGGATTAAGCTCCATATTGTCTGAGATTAACGGACAAGTATATGGCGTTTGTGCAGTTGACCTAATTAAGGTCAGATTATCATATTCGTCAAGATCAGGGGTTAGAGGATAAAACCTGCATTGTAGTGGACGCTGTTTTCGAGGACAATTAGGTGGTTCTGTGCATCTTACAAAATATATATTACCATGCCATGAAAGAGGAAAATCATAATCCTCAGCATCCTCTACTGTCCATTTCAACCAATCTTCTTTCATATTAAAGAGTTTTTCTTCTCCTGGTAAAAGATATATTCCTAGTTCGAAATCTCCAGCATCCTTATAACTTTCATCTCCATCGTCTGTACAGCAAGCGGCACCGCATAGTGTGCCACAATTTATATCGAGAGGTGAAACTCTGTCAAGTAACCGGTAAATTGCTTTCCAGGTACTTTTTCTTATTGTACTTTTCATAATTAATTCTCCTATCCTTAATAAATTATAATGTATTTTGTTATATATTACAAACTGGATTTTATCCTTATATTATGATAAAATGTCTACGGAATAATAATAATTTAAGTTAGAGGAGATTTAAATGAATAAATACGCTGTTTTAGCCAATCCGGGTCATAATAGAGTATATTTCGAAGCATCAAAAAAACTTGCAATTTCTGAATTAGAAATTGTGTTTAAGGGTGCAACTAATATAAAAGAAGAGTATATTGGTGGAGTTTTTTATATTACATTTGAACATGATAAGGAATTAGATATTGATAATATAGAAACTTTAAGCAAATTATCATTTGTATATGCGCTTTTTGAATTGGTAGAAGATAAACTATTAAAACCTATAGAACTTGTAAATTATAAATATGTTAATGATAATTTAAGCACAATCCTTAAATATACAGGGAAAACAAACGAATTATTTACAAGAATGATGATAAATGTTGCACTTGCATCAAGTGATACTAATGCTAAGGGTGATGTGAATTTGTTAGATCCAATTGCGGGCAAAGGTACAACCCTGTTTGAGGGACTAATTCAAGGATTTAATGTTTATGGAGTTGAAATAGGTGATAAAGTTGTCAACGAATCATATCATTTCATGAAGAAATATATGGAAATTGAGAAATACAAACATGAACGTAAAATTGATAAAATTACGGGTAAAGGGAAAAGTCTCCTTGGTAGGAGATATGCGATTAATATTGCAAGAACAAAAGAAGAACTTAGAAATAAGGAAACAAGACATTTTGAATTGATTTCAGGAAATTCAATTAATTCGGATCAGTTTTATCAAAAGAATTTCTTTGATATTATTGTAGGTGATTTGCCATATGGAGTTCAGCATGGGAATGTAACAAGGGAGAAGCAGTCATCCTTAACAAGAAATCCAGTAGAATTAATTAATGGCTGTCGTAGCTCATGGTATAAAATTTTAAAAAAAGGTGGAGTTATGGTACTGTCGTGGAACAGTTTTATTGTTCCACATAGCGAGCTAAAAAAATTGTTAGAAGATGTTGGATTTAGGGTATTAGATGAAGATAGATATTCTAGTTTTGAACATATGGTAGATAAATCAATTAAGCGAAATATCATTGTTGCAAAAAAGTAAAAAATCTGTAGGGGTACGGTATTTTAGTTAATAAATGTTATAATTAAAATTAGTCCTAATTGGGATTTAGGACTAATTTGTTTATGTAAGACAAAGGTTAATAATTAGGGAGTAATTAAATATGAAATTGGGAATTGATGTTGGTTCAACTACAGTTAAATTAATTGTATTGGATGATAAAAACCAGGTGCGTTATGAGCGCTATGAGCGACATATGTCTAATGTACTTGAGAAGGTTAAAGAATTAATAAGGGATCTTTGTTTGGAATTTCCAAATGAGGAAATGAGTATGGCCATTACAGGTTCTGGAGGTCTTTCTCTTGCAAAATTGATTAAGGTTAATTTTGAACAAGAGGTTGTTTCTTGTAGTAAAGCTGTTGAAGAACTGATTCCTGAAACTGATGTTGCTATTGAATTGGGCGGTGAAGATGCCAAAATTACTTTTTATGGACAAACAGTTGAGCAACAGATGAATGGGACTTGTGCAGGGGGGACAGGTGCGTTTATTGATCAAATGGCAGTGCTTCTAAATACGGATGCTTCTGGCCTAAATGATGCAGCTAAGGAACATAAATTAATATATCCAATTGCAGCTAGATGTGGAGTTTTTGCCAAAACAGATATCCAGCCATTAATTAATGAAGGAGCATCAATTGAAGATTTATCTGCTTCGATTTTTCAGGCAGTTGTCAACCAAACAATAAGTGGGCTTGCTTGTGGTAGAGCAATTAAAGGGAATATTGCATTTCTAGGTGGCCCTTTATCATTTTTATCTGAACTTAGAAATAGATTCATTGAAACCTTAGGTTTAACTAGCGAGCAAATTATTTTTCCAGAGGAAGGGAAATTCTTTGTTGCAATAGGTGCAGCAATGCTAGCTAAGGAGAACGAAACCATTAACACAAATAGCTTACTTCAAAAAATTAATGATGTCGATTCTGGAGATATGTCAGATACTAAACACATTGAGCCATTATTTGAAGGAAAGGTAGACTATGAAAAATTTAGATTAAGACATAGTAAAAATAAAATAAAGAGAAAAGATATAAAGAAAGCAAAAGGTAGGGTTTATCTCGGAATTGATGCGGGTTCAACAACAACTAAAGCTGCATTAATAGATGAAGACAAAAACCTTTTATTTGATTTTTATAGGGGTAATGAAGGAAAGCCTCTTGAAGCAACTATGGAAATGCTAAAATTACTTTATGAACAGTTGCCAAATAATGCTTTTATTGCAAATACTGTTGTAACTGGATATGGTGAAGGATTAATTAAAGCAGCATTTAAAGCAGATCTTGGAGAGATTGAAACGATGGCTCATTATAAGGGCGCAGAGGAATTTTTGCCAGGTGTTGATTTTATTCTTGATATTGGTGGTCAAGACATGAAATGTATGAAAATTAAAGATGGTGCAATTTATAATATAATGCTTAATGAAGCATGTTCATCAGGTTGCGGTTCATTTATTGAAACATATGCAAAATCAGTAAATATGGATGCAAAATCTTTTGGACAAGAAGCATTAGCCTCAAAAGCTCCAGTAGACCTTGGTACAAGATGTACTGTTTTTATGAATTCAAAAGTTAAGCAAGCACAAAAAGAAGGTGCAACTATTGCGGATATTTCAGCAGGACTTTCATATTCTGTAATTAAAAATGCACTATATAAAGTTATTAAACTTAGAAATGCCGATGAAGCTGGAAGCAAAATTGTTGTACAAGGTGGTACATTCTTAAATGAGGCAGTTTTGCGAAGTATGGAAAAAATTGTTGGTAAGGATGTAGTTAGACCAGATATTTCAGGGATTATGGGAGCGTATGGTGCTGCTATAATCGCAAAAGAAAACTACATTGAAAATACAGAAAGCTCAATTATTAAACCAATAGGTATGGGTGAGTTTACTGTACAAAATACCCATACAAGATGTATGGGATGTGAAAATAGGTGCTTGCTTACTATAAATAAATTTAATGATGGATCAAGATTTGTAACTGGGAATAGATGTGAAAAAGGTGAAGGTAAAGAGAAATCTGGAAATCCATTACCGGATTTATATGACTACAAAAACCATAGATTATTTGGATATGAACCTTTAAGTGAAGCCGTTTCAACAAGAGGTGTAATTGGGATTCCAAGAGTATTGAATATGTATGAAAACTATCCGTTTTGGTTTACTTTTTTTACATCTTTAGGATTTAGAGTTATTTTATCTCCAGCTTCAAATAAAGCGATATATGAAAGTGGAATAGAAACCATTGCATCTGATACTGCATGCTACCCAGCAAAACTAGTTCACGGACATATTAAGTGGTTAGTTGATCAGGGTGTAAAATGGATTTTTTATCCTAGTATTAATTATGAAAGAAATGAGGATAGAACAGCCCCAAATCATTATAATTGCCCAATTGTAGCAACTTATCCAGAAGTTATTGGGAATAATATGGATGATATATTTGGTGATAATAATGTGAAATTTTCTCATCCATTTTTGCCATATGATGATGATATGAGATTGTCAAAGGAGCTTCATTCTCATATGAAGAAATATCACTTTACTAGGGCTGAGATTGATAGAGCAGTTCGAAAAGCTAGAGCAGAGGATAAAAAGGTTAAGGATGATATTAAGAAACAAGGCGAGTATGCAATTAGATATGCAAGACAGAACAACAAAAAATCAATAGTACTTGCTGGTAGGCCATATCATCTTGACCCAGAAATCAATCATGGTATTAATAAAGTAATTAATTCATTTGACATGGTTGTTTTAACTGAGGATTCTGTTGCACATTTAGGAAGTTTGCAACGTCCAATTAGGGTTTTAGATCAATGGATGTATCATTCAAGATTATATAAAGCAGCCGCTTTTGTTGGAACTACAGACGATGTTGAGATAATACAATTAAACTCATTTGGCTGTGGTCTTGATGCAGTTACAACTGATCAGGTTGAAGAAATAACAAGTTTACATAATAAACTTTATACAGTACTTAAAATTGATGAAGGCTCTAATTTAGGTGCTGCAAAAATTAGAATTCGTTCTCTTAAAGCTGCTATGGAAGAGAGAGAAAAAAACGGAGTTAAGCATAAGGATATCGAAGTTAATTTTAAACGAAAGATATTTGAAAAGAAAATGAAGCAAGATTATACCATTTTAATTCCACAAATGGCGCCTTTGCATTTTCAATTTTTGGAAACTGCATTAAAGCAAGAGGGATATAATGCTATAATGCTACCATCAGTTTCTGCAAGTGCTGTAGATGAAGGGTTAAAGTATATTAATAATGATGCATGTTATCCAACAATTGTTGCTCTTGGCCAAATTATTTCATATTTAAAAAGAGATGATATTGACATTAATAAAACAGCAATTTTCATGTCACAAACAGGCGGTGGCTGTAGGGCAAGTAACTATGTTTCTTTATTAAGAAAAGCATTAAAAGATTTGAATATGGAAGATATACCTGTAGTTTCTGTAAATATGGCAGGGCTTGAAAGTAATCCTGGATTTAAGATTACGCTAAAGCTTGTTAAACGTATAATCATGGGCTTTTTATATGGTGATGTTTTAATGAGGGTGCTATATAGAACTAGGCCTTATGAACTTGACAAAGGAGCGGCAGATGCATTAGCAGAGAAATGGTCTGAAGTTGCAAGTGAAAATGTAGCAAATGGTAGTATTGTTAATTTTAGAAAAAACATAAAGAATTTAGTTTGTGAATTTGATAATTTGCCTTTAATTGAAGGGCTAAAAAAACCAAGAGTTGGTGTTGTTGGAGAAATTTTAGTAAAATACCATCCTACTGCAAATAATGATATTGTTAATGTTATAGAAGCCGAAGGTGGAGAAGCGGTAGTTCTTGATTTAATAGACTTTTTCCTTTATGGCATGTATAGCAAAAAATTTAATTTTCATCATTTGTCAGGATCTTATATAAATATGATTGCAAATAGAGCTTCAATTGCTTTTTTAGAGAATTTGAGAAAGCCAGTCAGAACAGCGCTTAGAGAAAGTGAAAGGTTTGAAGAGCCTTCATTTATTGAACATACTGCAGCTAAAGCCGAAGATGTTCTTTCGCTTGGTAATCAGTGTGGAGAAGGGTGGCTTTTGACAGGTGAAATGATTGAGTTAATTGACAATGGTGTTCCTAATATTGTTTGTCTGCAGCCTTTTGCTTGTTTACCAAATCATGTAACAGGAAAAGGAATGATGAAGGCTTTGAGAAAGAGGAATCCATATGCAAATATTGCAGCAATTGATTTTGACCCAGGTGCAAGTTCTGTAAATCAACTTAATAGAATTAAGTTGATGATGTCAACAGCACATAAAAATTTAGAAAATAATTAAAAGAAAATTTGTAATTTTCATCAATGTAGTATATACTACTTGAGGAAATATTTATAAGAGAAGAGGAGGCGTCTTAATGGGAAGACATGGTACAATTGCAGGAAGAAAAGAAAAACAAGATGCAAAGAGAGCTGCAATTTTCACTAAATATGCTAGAGCAATTACAGTAGCAGCAAAGAATGGTGGCGATCCAGAATATAATGTTGGTTTAAAACATGCCATTGATAAAGCAAAAGGTATTAATATGCCTAATGATAATATTAAAAGAGCAATAAAAAAAGGAACAGGAGAGCTTGCTGGAGAAACTTATGAAACTGGAAGTTTTGAAGGTTATGGCGCTGCTGGTGTTGCAGTAATAGTAGATGTTCTAACAGATAATAGAAATAGAACAACGGCATCAATTAAACATGCATTTGATAAATATGGTGGTAACCTTGGTACGCCAGGTTGTGTATCATATATGTTTAGTAGAAAAGGGCTAATTGTTATAGAGAAGACTGATGACATTAACGAAGATGAATTAATGGAAGCAGCACTTGAAGCAGGTATGGAAGATATGGAAACTTATGAAGATAGTTTTGATATTTTGACAGCTCCAGAAGATTTTGATCAAGTTGCAGAAAACTTAAAAGCAGCAGGGTATGAATTTGTTGAGGCAGATATAGAATATTTACCTTCTATGGATGCAACTCCAACAGAAGAGTTTGATATTAAGAATTTACGTAAAATGATTGAAATTCTTGAAGATAATGATGATGTACAAAAGGTTTATCATAACTGTACAGTTGAATTAGATTAATTTTAAAAAATATATTTTATCAAAATGCATTGCAGCGAAAGCGTGATAGCAGATAAATATACAAATACAATTGAATAAAACCAAATAATAATCAAAGCCTATATCCAAAATTGCGAGTGGGACTTTAAAGATAATACTTAGCCAAAGGAGGCGGTATTATGAAAATAGGATTTATTGGAGCCGGGAAGACAGGTGTCTCTCTTGGTCGATATTTTGAAGCGAATAATATTTATGTTAGTGGATATTACAGTAAAACCTTAAACCATGCAATAAAGGCGGCGAGTTATGTTAACAAAACCGCCTTTTTTAGTTGTGAAGAATTAGTTAAAAACAGTGATATTATCTTTATAACTACTCCAGATGGAACTATAGATGAAATAATTAATGAACTTTTAAAATTTAATATTCAAGGCAAAATTATATGTCATTGCAGTGGGGCAAAATCATCAGAAACCATGAAACCTTTGAAATTTAAAGGAGCTACTTACTGTTCTGTGCATCCGGTTCAAGCAATGAGTGCAGATCATGAAAGCTATTGCAAATTAAATACCACATTTTTTACATTAGAAGGGGATGACATTGGTGTAATTACAATAAAAAATATTTTGGAAGGAATGGGAAACAAAGTTGGAATAATTTCTCCTGAATATAAAAGTAAGTACCATGGAGCAACTGCTGTAGCAAGTAATTTAATTGTTTCAATTTGTCAAATGGCAATTGATATGTTAATGGAATGCGGATTTAAAGAAGACGATGCTTATATAATGTTAAATCCATTGATAACAGCCAATGTTGAAAGTATATGTAAACTAGGAACAAGTCGAGCATTAACAGGGCCTGTTGAAAGGTGTGATGTTAATACTGTAGTAAGTCATCTAAAATCATTAAAAGAGGATGATAGAGAAATATACAGATTATTGTCGAAACGATTGATAAAATTGGCAGAAGTCAAAAATATAAACAGAAATTATAATGAACTAAAGGATTTGTTGGAGGGAAAAAATGAAGAATACACCAGTAACATTTAAAAATGCAAAAATTGAAGGTAAAAAGACAACTATGATAACGGCATATGATTATTCCTTTGCTAAGATTTTTGATGATGCAGGAATTAATTCAATTCTAGTAGGCGATTCACTTGGAATGGTAAGCCTTGGCTATGAAAACACACTACCTGTAACTATGGAAGATATGATTCATCATACAAAAGCTGTAGTTAAAGGTGCAAAAAATGCGTTAGTTATTGCAGATATGCCATTTATGTCATATCAAACTTCTGTTTATGATGCTGTATTTAATGCAGGCAGATTAATCAAAGAAACAGGGGCACATGCCGTAAAACTTGAAGGTGGAGCGACAGTGACAGAACAGATTAAGGCAATCGTAGACGCCTCTATTCCAGTTGTTGCACATATTGGGTTAACACCTCAATCTGTAAATGCTTTTGGAGGGTTTAAAGTTCAAGGAAAAAGTGAAGAAGCGGCACAAAAGCTTCTAGATGATGCAAGGGCTGTTGAGGAAGCAGGGGCATTTGCAGTAGTTCTTGAATGTGTACCAGCGAAATTAGCGGCAAAAATTACACAATCAATTGGAATTCCTACAGTTGGAATTGGCGCTGGAAATGAATGTGACTCACAAGTATTGGTTTATCAAGATATGTTAGGTATGTTTGATGGATTTACACCTAAATTTGTCAAAAAATATGCACAAATTGGTGATATTGTTAAGGAAGCTGTTGCAGAATATATTGAAGATGTCAATTGCGGAAGTTTTCCTAGTGAAGAACATACTTTTAAGATAGATGACGAAATTGTTGGTAAGCTATATTAATAATGGAGGAAAGATATGAAGATTGTAACTACAGTAGATGAAGTAAGAGATATAGTTGGGCAATGGAGAAAAGATGGGTTAACAATTGGGTTTGTACCTACTATGGGTTATTTACATGAAGGACATATGAGCCTAATGCAAAAATCTATTAATGGAAATGATAAAACAGTTGCAAGCATTTTTGTGAATCCAATGCAATTTGGACCAACAGAAGACCTTGGCACATATCCAAGAGATTTTCAAAGAGATAAAGAGATGTGTGAGAATCTAGGCATAGATCTTATTTTTCATCCTGATGTAAGTGAAATGTATGATGATGGGTTTTGCTCATATATTAATATGAGTAAGGTAACTGAAACATTGTGTGGGGCAAGTAGACCTGTATTCTACAAAGGCGTATGTACTGTTGTTGGTAAACTATTTAATATAGTAAGGCCAGATAAAGCATATTTTGGTGAAAAAGATGCACAGCAACTATTAGTTATTAAAAGAATGGTTAAAGACCTTAACTTTGGTGTAGAAATTATAGGCGGAGAAATTATTAGAGAGCCAGATGGTTTAGCAAAGAGTTCTCGAAATGCATATTTAGACGAGAGTCAGCGTAAGGCTGCTTTAATACTAAATAAAGCATTAACTGCAGGAAAAGAAAAATTTTTTGCAGGGGAGCGAAATTCTACTACCTTAAAAGCCTATATTCGTGATATAATTAACACAGAACCAATGGCAGAAGTAGAATATGTAGAAGCTGTTGACTGGAATAATGCACAAACGATTTTAACATTAGATAAACCTTTTTTAATGGCTATCGCAGTTAGGATTGGTAAGGTTCGACTAATAGACAATTTTATTATTAAGTAAATTTTATCCTGGGGTGTACGTCTTGGAAGCTTAATTCAACCTACAACATTAATTTGGGGTTCGTATTCATTTTGATTATGTCAAGCCATCTTTGAATGGAAGACAGAGGCAGGTGAGAGAACACCCACCCTTTGAGAAACTGAAGGGCGTGAATTATGCGACCTAACGGCATTTTGGGATTTTTTTTGCAAAAAAGTAGGAGAAGAGGTATGAAACAAAGGGTAAGACGCTTAAAGATGTTGTGGAAAATCTTAAAAAGGACTCGAGCAGATAAAATAGTAATAGGGTATGTTATAACACTATGTGTTGTTGCCGGATTAATGATGTTTGCCGAACCAAACATAAAAACATACGGAGATTCTCTTTGGTATTGTTATACAATGGGGGTTACTGTAGGTCTTGGAGATTTTGTGCCAATAACTTTTAGTGGTAGGATACTTTCCGTATTTATTTCACTGTACTCATTACTTTTAATAGGTATGATCCCAGCCATTATAGTTAGTTATTATATGGAAATCATAAAAGCAGTTGAAAATGAAAGTGTTACAGAGTTTTTTGATCAATTGGAAAATTTACCAGAACTATCTAAAATGGAATTACAGGCATTATCTGAGAGAATTAAATCTATGGATAAGAGATGCCTTCATAAATAAAATAAAGCCCTATAATTGTTTAACTATGACAATTATAGGGACTTATTTTATTTGGAATTATGTTTATTATATCTACGCTGAATGCGTTTGTTCACAATTTCTCTTTTTTTGCGTTGACTTTTACGCAAATACAATACTGAAATAAATAGTAGTATTAATAGTAAAATTAAAATTATGCTAGAAATAATTATTAGTCTAAATTGACTTGCTTTTGGAGACATAATATCAGATGCTGCATAAAGAGGTACTGAACTAATAGATTTATTGTCGCAAAGCATTGTTATTTCACCAATAATAGTGCCTTTAGAAATAGGATAATTAACATCAGTATAGGCTGTGAAACTAAACGTTAAGTCTGAAACATCCTTATTTTTAGGTAATAAAGATGTTATAGTATCAGTATTTGTCTCCGAGCGACTAAGCAGATAGCCCTTGGTTTTTAATATTTCACTTATTTCTTTACCGTTAATTTTGTTTCCAATATTAATACTCTTGTAATTGTCAAAATAATAATCAAATAGTTTAGTTGTATCTTTTAAATTGTCCTCTTGAGAATCACCTTTGCCTGTTACGCATATTAATTCGATTTCTCCACGTTTTGCATATGTAATTAGGTTAAATCTTGATTCTGTAATATATCCACGTTTCCCACCAATAACACCATCATATTCATAACTTTTAAACTTTAACATTCTATGACTATTGTATAATACTTTTTTTTCTTTATCTTTGTTTGACGGTTTGATAACATGCTTTAGACTACCAAAGATTTTAAGAAAATCTGGATTTTTAATTGCATAATTTGTTATTGTTGCAAGATCTGCGGCACAAGAGAAATGATTTTTATCATATAATCCACTTGAAGTTACAAAATGAGAGTTAATTAAATTTAGTTCATCTGCTTTTTTGTTCATTAATTTAGCGAATTCTTTTTCGGAACCAGAAATATGTTCTGCTATAGCAATTGCACAATCATTACCAGAGGCTAGAAGTAAACCGTATAGAGCATCTTTCATTGTTATTTTTTCACCAGCTTCTAGAGCTATATGGGCTCCACCTTTTTCTTGTCCCTTTAATGCATTAGCAGAAACTGTAATAACTTCATCCAGTTTAGCGTTTTCAATAGCAACTATAGCAGTAAGGACTTTACCTGTGCTTGCTGGATATATAGTCATATCGCCATCTTTTGAATACAGAATGTTTCCATTTTTTGCATTTAAAACAACAACTGAACGGCTACTTGTTTTAGGTAAACTTGGCAAAGTTTCTTTTCCTGTGGATTTTGCATATCCGGTTGCCGTAAAGCACATAAGTAGCAGTAGTATTATTAATATATTTGATATTTTCTTTTGTAAGTTTTTTGACAAAATTAATCCTCATCTTCCTTTTGTATTGATTTAAGTATACACTCACAGGCAAGTTTGTTTGTGTAACTTGAAATAGCAAGTTTTAGAGCTAAATCACTTAGCTCTTCAATTGAACTATTACTTCCTATTAGAGTATCCACATTTATCATTTCTTTGTCAAGATAATTAGTATATTTTTCATAAAAAGAAGATATATCTAGGTCTTCTAGTTGAGAATTAAGTAAAGCTTTTGTTTCTGTAACAGAAATAACTTGTTTTAGTAAACATATTGCTGTTAAATGGGCAATATGCTCTCGGTTATATTTTTTGCCTGTAGCACGAGGCAATAAACCTTGTTTAGCGTAATTATTAACCATAGACGATGTTAATGTCTCATCAAATTTTAATCCAAGATGTTGTCTTTCCATATAAAATATTACTTGATCCATATATAGATCAATATTTGGGATTCTGTCCCATTGCTCTGGACGCTCCCTGTTGAGCATATCTTTAAAATCGTTTATTCTTTTATTATTCATAGTTTTACCTTATTTAATACCTTTCGTTTATAAAATGTTGTCTGTTCAGTATATATTAAAATAGAATATTTGTAAACACTGTTGACAATACGAATATTAGGTAATATAATAATGAAAACTACATTTAAGAATGTTAAGAAACAGAAAAAAGACGTATAAAACTAGATTTGGAGGAATTATGGAAAAGTTATTAGGAAACCCACGTGATGAGTGGAGTTTTAAAACCCACTTTATTGGAGCTATTTTGGCTGTTGTAGGAACAGTCTATATAATAATAAGTCATTTGTTATTAAGACAAGAGGAAACTGGAAGGGCAATATCGTTTATTGTTTTTGCTATTTCATTAATTGCACTTTATTCATGTAGTGCAATTTATCATTATTCCAATGCAGAGCCTGCAACATATTTAAGACTGAGAAAGTTAGATCATTCTATGATTTATGTTTTGATAGCAGGCTCATACACCCCAATACTATTTAATGGGATGCCTTATCCAAAGAGCTACATCTATTTAGGAATTATGTGGGGATTTGCAATAGTAGGAATAATAGTAAAAGTATTTTGGATGAATGCGCCAAGATGGCTTTACACATCAATCTATATTTTGATGGGATGGGCAATTATTTTTGATATTAAATCACTTAAGGCATTGCCAAGTATGTGCATAATTTTTCTTGTAATTGGCGGAATTTCATATACTACAGGAGCAGTAATGTATATTTTAAAGAAGCCAAATTTCTTTAAGAAGTTTGGTTTCCATGAGATTTTCCATGTATTTATAATGTTCGGATCATTATTTCATTTTATGGCTGTCATGTACATTTAAATTTTTATAGAAATGTTGCATTAAAACCAAGTACACCTTATAATTAATTTATTGAGAGGTGTTATTATGAGTTATGTTTTTTTTAAAGATGTTTGCAAGTTTTACAAGATGGGCAATGAAAGAATTGCAGCATTAGATAACTTGAATTTGGAAATAAAAAAAGGAGAGTTTTGTGTAATTGTAGGTCCGTCAGGGGCAGGCAAAACTACATTATTAAATATATTAGGAGGAATGGATTCATGTGATCAAGGAATCGTTTCTTTAGATGGAATAAATATAAATGGTTTTAAAGAAAAGGAACTCACATCATATAGAAGACATGATGTGGGTTTTGTTTTTCAATTTTATAATTTAGTACAAAATTTAACTGCACTTGAGAATGTTGAACTTGCATCAGAAATTAGCAAAAATCCATTAAACTGTGTTGAGGTTTTAAAAAATGTTGGATTATCTCATAGATTGAACAATTTCCCTGCACAATTAAGTGGCGGAGAACAACAAAGAGTTTCGATTGCAAGAGCTTTGGCAAAGAATCCAAAGATTTTACTTTGTGATGAGCCTACAGGTGCCTTAGATTATAATACAGGCAAAATAATTTTGAAGTTGTTATATGATACTTGCAAAGAAACTGGAAAAACTGTAATTGTAATAACACACAATCAGGCAATTAAGCCTATGGCGGATAGAGTTATTTTTATCAAAAATGGTAAAGCTATAAATATGGAAGTAAATGAAAATCCAACACCGATAGAAAGGATTGAGTGGTAGTGAATAAATCCTACTTTAAGATGTCCAAAAGAGGCATAAAAAAGAGTTTGAGCCGCTTTTTATCTATTGTTAGTATAGTTGCCCTTGGAGCAGGGTTTTTGGCGGGTCTAACGGCTACAGCACCAGATATGATTAATAGTGCAAATTCATATTTTAATAGGTTAAATACCTATGATTTTTTGGTGCGTGGAACTATGGGGCTTACTAGAGAAGATGCCAAAGAAGTTAAAGATATTGATGGTATAAAGGATGTTGGACTAATATATCAATATGATAGTATGTTTAAAGACACTAATGATGAAAACTTAACAACACGAGTGATGGAATTAGATTTCAGCGATGGTGAAGTGAAGAATGATATAAATAAGCTTAAACTAATAGAGGGGAGAATGCCAAAGAAACAAAATGAATGTGTGGTAGAAGTTCCAAATATGTATGCATATAAAGGCAAAATTGGATTAAAGTATCATGATAAGGAAAAAGATAAAACTTTTACAACGGTAGGCATTGTTAAGTCATCATTATATATTTCAGAACTAGCAGATGTTACAGATATTGGTTCAGGTAAGATTACTCTTGGAATGTATATAAAACCACAAAAGGATAGAAAAATATATACTGCGATGTATGCAACAATGGAGAAACCTGAGGATAATAATTGTTATACAAAAGAGTACAAAAGAGAAACTTCAAAGATAGTAAGTGAAATTAAATTAGTAGGAAACAAGAGAAGTGAGATTAGAACTGACAAAATTAAAAATACTCAAATGGAAAAATTAAAAAAACAGTCGGCTAAATTTCACAAAAGCAAAAGAGAAACAATTCGGAAATTGGCAGATTCAAAATTAGAACTTGATAAAAATAAAGCTAATATTGAAGAGGCGTCAAAGAGCATTGCAGCTGCAAAAAATCAGCTAAAAATTCAGACTCTAAATATCAATAAAAAAGAAAATCAATTAGATGAGATAAAACCACAAATTGATAAGATTAAAAGTTTGATTAATAGCGGTACCCCTATCAGTGATGAAATGAAAATGCAAGTTAAAGCTTATGATAGTGGAAGAACTCAGATTGCAAAAGCTAAAAAAGTAATAAAGGTAAATGAAAGAAAATTAGCTCTTCAAAGTCAGATTGTAAATCAGAATAAAGAGAAGTTAGGTGAAGGTTTTAAAACCTACGAGATAAATAGGGTTAAAGCGCAAAAAGAATTTAGTAAGGCAGAAAAGAAAATTGAAGAAGGTAAAGAGAAAATAAAAGAAATTAAAAATGCAAAATGGATTGTTAATGATAGACTAGATAATTTGTGTATATCTGCATTTGAAGATGACGTTGATAAGGTTAGAGCTATATCAAAACTGTTCCCGATATTTTTCTTTTTAGTTGCAGCATTAGTTGCGCTTACAACCATGACTAGAATGGTAGAAGAGGAAAGAGGGCAAATAGGTGTATTGAAGTCATTAGGATATAGCAATCGTTCAATAAAAAACTATTATCTAGCTTATGGTTTAATTGCAACAATCATAGGGTGTATTATTGGTCTTAGCATCGGATTTGTTGTTTTTCCTAAGGTGATAAGTAATGCGTATGGAATGATGTATACTTTACCACCGACAAAAGTTGAATTTATATGGCAAATTGCAGTAATTGTTAGTGTATTGATTACAATATGTATCTTAGGGACAACACATATTGCGTGTCAGCATGAACTAAAGGAAAAGCCAGCAGTACTACTTCTTCCAAAGGCTCCAGTGGCAGGGAAGAGGATTTTACTTGAGAGACTAACTCCGATATGGTCAAGGTTAAAGTTTACAAGAAAGGTTACGTTAAGAAATCTATTCAGATACAAAAAAAGATTTTTGATGACAATAATAGGTGTTGCAGGTTGTTTTGCACTACTTGTAACAGGTTTTGGTGTTAAAGATTCAATCAGTGATATTGTAAAACTTCAATATGATAGCATTTATAAATACGATTTTTTCGTTTTACTAAAAAATGATGAGTTTAAACCATCTGATAAATATATAGCAAATTATAGTATTGCTCAAGAAAAATCAGCAGAAATAAAGACTGATCAAGGAGAAGAGGACATTTCAATTTTTGTACCAGAAGATACAAGAACTCTTGAGAAATATGTTGATTTAAGAGAGCGAAAAACAGGCGCAGAGTTAACAATAACTGACGATTCTGTTATTGTTACAGAAAAAGTTTGTGAAAGTCTCGGAATCAAAATAGGGGATAAAGTTGAGTTGGACTTAAATGGGCAAGCAAAAAATTTAGTTGTATCTGGGATTTCAGAAAATTATGTGTCAAGTTATATTTATATGTCACCAAATATGTATAAAAATGTCTTTAAAGTTTCGCCAAAATATAATATAATGCTTGCTAAGGGTAATTTTAAAGAAAAAAACAGTAATGAAGATATATCAACATATTTATTGAAACAAAAAGATGTAAACTATGTTATGGCATCGGAAAATATAAAAAATACATTTGAGGATTCTGTAAAAAATATTAATTACATTGTACTTGTATTGATATTGGCTGCAGGGGGTCTTGCTGTTATTGTTTTATACAATTTAACAAATGTAAATATATGTGAAAGAAAAAAAGAGTTAGCAACTATTAAGGTTCTTGGATTTTATGAAAAAGAAGTTGATTCATATGTTTTTAGAGAGATAAATTTGTTGAGTTACATTGGCATTGTGTTTGGTATTCCAGTAGGCATTGCGCTTCATCAGTTTGTAATTAAAACAGCTGAGGTCGGAGGAATAATGTTTGGGAGAACTATTGAACCATTAAGCTTTGTTTATTCTGCTATTATTACTGTAGGATTTACATTGTTGGTAAACGTAATTATGAAAAAGAGGATTAAATCAATAGATATGGTTGAATCTATGAAAGCTAATGAGTAAAGGAGTTTAGAGTGAAAAAAAGTGTTGTTTTAATTGGCATGCCAGGTTGTGGTAAGAGTTCTGTTGGAGTAGTTTTAGCAAAGGCACTAGGGTATAATTTTATTGATTCAGATTTAGTTATCCAAGAGGCAAAAGGTAAGTTGTTAAGTGAAATAATTGCAGAGGTTGGGCCTGATGGTTTTAACAAAATTGAGGAAGAAATAAATTGTACAATTAAAGATGAATCTACGGTAATTGCTACAGGTGGGAGTGTAATCTACGGACCAAAAGCCATGGAACATTTTAGAAATACTGCTATAGTTGTTTACATTAAGCTTGACTGTAATGAGATAAAACGCAGACTTGGTGACTTTGTACAACGTGGAATATCATTCAAAGATGGACAAACTTTAGAAGATTTATATGAAGAGAGGGTTCCACTGTACGAAAAATACGCACATATAATTGTAGATACATCAAATTTAGAAATTAGTGAATCTATGGATAAAATCAGAAATATAGTAACAAAAGAGGTGGAGGCATTATGTTCGGAGTAATTGTAAATGCAAGTGCAATTGTAATTGGTTCTCTTGTAGGCGTCCTTCTAAAAAAAGGTATTCCAAGTGCGTGGAACGACCAAATAATGAAAGCCTTAGGATTGAGCGTATTATATATTGGAATAACAGGAACTTTGGGCGGTAGAAATGCCATGGTAATTATTATTTCTATGGTAATCGGAACTGTAATTGGGCTGGCTCTTAGCCTTGATGACAGAATTAATCAATTTGGTGAATTTTTAGAGAGTAAGGTCAATAAAGGTGAAAGTAAGTCAAGTTTTTCAGAGGCATTTGTTACATCTACAGTTTTATTTTGTGTAGGTGCATTTGCGATTATTGCTTCTCTAAAAGCAGGGCTTGAAGGGGACTATCAGATGCTTTATACAAAAGCAATTTTAGATGGAATACCAGCAATGCTATTGGCATCTACTTTAGGAATAGGAGTTATTTTTTCAGCACTTATGGTTTTTATTTATCAAGGCGCATTTGTAATTTTGGCTCAATATATAGCTCCATATTTAGGAGAGGCTGTTACTGCTGAGATTGGTTGTATAGGATCATTGATTATTATTGGAATGGCATTAAATGTTATGAAAATTTCAAATCTAAAAATTATGAATCTAGCTCCAGCAATATTTATGCCTATAATAATTGTACCTATATATGAATTTGCGCTAAAACTATTTTAATAATGTTACTGAAAGGATAGTGAATTGAAGTTATTAAAAAAATTTATATTGTTCGTTGTAGTATGTGTAATGATTTTTGTTGGCATTAATTTTTATGTAGTGTTTGTAGGAGGAAACGAAATAAAAGATGATGTTAGCATCCATAAGGCGGATTGCATATTAGTGCTAGGCGCTGCAGTTAGACCAAATGGAGAGCCTAGTCCAATGTTAAAAGAAAGGCTGGATAAGGGAATTGAGCTTTACTTTTCTGGCAAAGCCAAAAAACTTTTACTTAGTGGGGATAATGGTCAAGTAAATTATAATGAGGTTAAGGCCATGTACAAATATGTTCATGGGAGAGGAGTTGCGCCAAAGGATATATTTTTAGATCATGCTGGATTTTCGACGTATGATTCAATGTATAGAGCTAGAGATGTATTTAATGCAAAAAAAATAATTATTGTCACACAAAAATATCATCTATATAGAGCGGTTTATATAGCCAAAGAACTAGGACTTGATGTAGAAGGTGCAAAGGCAGATAAACAAAGGTATATAGGGCAATCGGTAAGAGACTTTAGAGAAATTCTTGCAAGGGATAAAGATTTTCTTAAATGTATAACAAAACCAAAACCAAAATATCTAGGTGAGGTTATTGATATTAAAGGTGATGGGAATAAAAGTCATTAATAAATTATAGTGAGGTTATATGAATATACAAATTTTTGGTAAGAGTAAATGCTTTGATACAAAAAAGGCAGTAAGGTATTTTAAAGAGCGAGGAATTAAATTTCAGCAAATTGACATTTTAGATAAGGGAATTAGTAAAGGTGAATATAATAGCATTGTTGCGGCAATTGGTGGCTATGAAAATTTAATAGATTATAATTGCAAGGACAAACAGCTGTTAGGACTTATTGATTGCCTTGTAACATCTGATAGAGTAGAAACAATAATAGATAACCCAAAGGTTATTAAAACTCCAATAGTTAGAAATGGCAAGAAAGCTACAGTTGGATATTGTAATGAAATTTGGAAAACTTGGGAATAGAGAAAAAGAGAACCGGAACAGTAGTGAGCTATAACTATGCCTAAAAAATATTAAGTTGAAAAAATAGAGTAGCAGAATTCTCTACTACTCTATCAAGTATATTCTTTAGGTTATATAATGTGGGTTCTTTTTTTGTGTCCTAATTTTTTAAGCTTTGAAGTGGGGCAGGAATACGTCCGCCTCTGTTGATCATCTTTGAAGGAGATTTAGTTGAAACCTTCATAACTGGACCGTTACCAAGTAGTCCACCAAAATCAAGTTCTTCACCTTCAGCAAGACCAACTGCAGGAATTACCCTTACTGCTGTTGTTTTTGAGTTTACCATACCAATAGCAGCTTCGTCAGCAATAATAGCAGAGATAACTTCTTTTGGTGTTTCTCCAGGGATTACGATCATATCAAGCCCTACAGAACACACTGCTGTCATAGCTTCAAGTTTTTCAATAGTCAAAGATCCGCTTCTAGCGGCAGCAATCATACCAGCGTCTTCTGTAACAGGTATAAATGCACCAGAAAGTCCACCTACATTGCTAGATGCCATAACGCCACCTTTTTTAACTGCGTCATTTAGCATTGCTAGTGCTGCAGTTGTTCCAGCTGAACCACATTGCTCAAGACCAATTTCTTCAAGAATATATGCAACTGAATCTCCAATTGCTGGAGTAGGTGCAAGACTAAGGTCAATAATTCCAAAAGGTACACCTAGAGCCTTTGAAGCTTCATGTCCAACTAATTGCCCAACTCTAGTGATTTTAAAGGCTGTTCTCTTAATAACATCCGAGATTTCAAGTAAGTCTGCATCAGCAGGCATTTTTGAAAGTGCTGAACGAACAACTCCAGGTCCAGAAACACCAACGTTAATAACACAATCAGCTTCGCCAGGACCATGGAAGGCACCTGCCATAAATGGATTATCTTCAGGAGCATTACAGAAAACTACTAATTTCGCAGCACCTACACACTGGTTATCTTTAGTTAAATCAGCGGCATCTTTAACAACACCACCCATTAGTTTAACTGCATCCATATTTATACCAGCTTTTGTACTTCCAATATTTACAGATGAACAAACAAATTCTGTTTCAGCAAGAGCTCTTGGTATAGATTCGATTAATTCTTTATCTCCAGCACTAAAACCTTTGTGCACTAGAGCAGAATATCCACCAATGAAGTTTACACCAACAGTTTTAGCAACTCTATCTAAAGTTTTTGCATATTTTACTGGATCACCACCAGAAACAGCAACAAGCATTGCAATAGGTGTTACAGAAATTCTCTTATTAATAATAGGAATTCCATATTTTTTTTCTATATCTTCACCAGTTTTAACTAAGTCTTTAGCTAATCTTGTGATTTTGTTGAATATTTTTTCGCATGATTTGTCAATATCGCTATCGGCACAATCAAGAAGGGAAATCCCCATTGTAATTGTTCTTATATCTAAATTTTCATCTTGAATCATTTTGACTGTTTCAAGTATATCTGACATGTTTAGCATTAAGTTTCCTCCTAAATTCTATGCATTGAGTTAAAGATATCTTCGTGCATTACATGAATAGTCATTGCATCTAAAGATTTTTCTAAATTTGCTTTTAACTCATCGATACTAGCAGTCATTGCTGTAATGTCAATTAACATTACCATAGCGAAATAGTCTTGTAAAACTGACTGTGTAACTTCTACTACGTTTGCATTGACTTTTGCAACTTCAGCACTTACTCCAGCCAAAATTCCAACTGTATCTTTACCTATTACTGTTACTACTGCTTTCATTATTTTTCCTCCTACAACTATAATTTGAAATATTTTTACTATTCTATCATAAAACCAAGGAAGGCTCAACACCTACTTAGTTTATTTATTCACTTTAATAACTATATACTCACTATCTTTAATTGTGTTATCAATTTCATAAAATATAGTTAAGTGAGGGTATTTGTTGTCAAAGAATTTTTTATTAACGCCTTTATGACCAATCATATTGTTAAAACATCTTGAATTACTTTTGCATAGAACATTTGTATTCCCAATGATTTTAGATGTAATAGATATTTCATCAATAAGGGGGATTAGTATTTCTTTTGCAATTTCTCCCTCAACAAGCTGACGAAAGGCTGGATGGTAGCTACCTCCAGAATCAGATTCCGGTGTAATCAAATCAGTGCTCTTTAACCCAACTCGCATTATATTTATACCAGCAGAGTGGAGTATTTTGTACATTTCCTTTGTAATGTCAATAGCATCAGATTCGGAAAGAGGTATGTATTGTCCAGTTTTGTACATTTCAATTAGCTGGGTATCTTCAAGAACAACGGTTGGATATAGCCTTGCAATTGAAGGTTTGATTTTTGCAGCCTCATTGGCAGAATAAATTGCCTTTTGTTTATTATCACCAGGTAAACCTATCATTAATTGAATTCCAAGTTCAAAACCATAATCTTTAATTAAATTACAAGATTTGTAAACTTGGCTTGATGTATGTCCACGTTTAGAGGCTATTAATACATCATCATCAAAAGATTGGACACCAAGTTCAATGGTATCTACCGTATATTTTTTTAGATTGTCAAGAATTTCTACAGAAATATAATCTGGTCGTGTAGACAAGTGGATTTTATTAATTTTACTATTATCCTTATATTCTTTTGCAACCTTTAAATAACTTTTTTGTTCATCAATAGGGATACCGGTAAAACTCCCACCAAAAAAAGCAACTTCGATTGTAGTAATATTTCGATTCTCTAAAGTTGATAAATGTGTTTCTATTATATTTTTAACATCCAAAGGGGTTACATCTGCAGTCCTTGCTGTAATAAGTTTTTGATTACAAAATACGCAGTCATTTAAGCAACCCTTATGGGGAATAAATATTGGTATAATTGCATGTTTCTTCATGGACACAGTATAACATAATATTGGACTATTTTATATATTTTTTAAACATTCCATATCCGTTTTTATCCATATCGTCATAAGGGATGAACTTTAATGCTGCACTGTTAATGCAGTATCTGATACCATTAGGTGATTCGAAATCACCATAAAACACATGCCCAAGATGAGCATTACCTGTTCTACTTCTAACCTCTGTTCTAGTCATGCAAAGTGAGTTGTCTGCAACTTTACGAAGTGTAGCAGGATCGATTCCCTTGGTAAATGCGGGCCAGCCACAAGAACTTTGGTATTTGTCTTTACTTGAAAACAGTGGTTCGCCTGTTGTAATATCAACATAAAGCCCATCTTGTTGGTTTGGCTCGTATTCGCCACTAAATGGAGCCTCAGTCTCACCGTTTTGCGTAACCCTGTATTGAATATCAGTAAGTGTTGATTTTAAATCATCTATGCTAGGTTTTGAATATTTTGTGGAATCGACTAAAAAGGCTGTTGCTTCACTCATTTTTTGAGGTGAAATATGACAGTAGCCGTTAGGGTTTTTATTTAAGTAATTTTGGTGATATTCCTCAGCATTATAAAAACAAGTTAAAGGTTGTGTTTCTACATAAAAATTACTATATCTTTCTTTTTCTTTACTAGTGACAGCATCAACAATATGCTTTGATTCATCATCAATATAATAAATTCCAGTTTGATATTGTGTTCCTCTATCATTTCCTTGTCTTGCAAAAACTGTTGGATCAATAACATAATAATAAGTGCTAAGTATTGATTGAAGAGAAACTTTGGAAGGGTCATACTCTACTCGGACTGTTTCCTTGTAACCAGTTTTTCCACTTATAACGTCATCATATGATGGGATAATATCGCTTTTACCATTTGCATAACCTGAAATCACTTTTAGTACACCTGGAATAAGTGACATTAACTTTTCCATCCCCCAAAAACATCCACCTGCCAAATATATAACTTTATTATCATTATCTAAATAATTATTATCTATAAACTTTTTCATTTTAATCACCACCTACAAAAATTATGCCCATAGATTAGATTTTAAATCATTTTTCTTCATAAATTATAGAACCGATATCTTCAAGGGGATAGCTATCAAAGTATTTAATACAAAGACCTTTATTTGTTATAAAGTCTTTGATTTTTTTGAAATCGGGATGAGAAGATAAATCACCATTAAATACAACAGTGCCATCAATTATACCGCTAGTGCCGCCAATGAACCCAGTATCAAACCCTTTGAGTTTTATATGACCTGGACTAATAATTAAAACATCTAAATTAGAACATTTCTTTGCAATGCCAAGGTCTGATGTTATGATACTATTTTCGTTAATAGGCAAAATATTGCATTTGGCATAACCTTGTTTTATGTTAATTAATTCTTGATTAAGGCTTGTTGCAGTATATAATAAGTCTTTGTCGGTATACTTTAAATTATGTATAAAATACTTCCCAGTAGAGCAAGCATTGTAAATAATGTTTCCAGGATAGCTATATGAAATTTTACTTTTGTTGCCCCAAAAAACAGGGGATGTATTATTTACACCTAGCTTACACATATAGATATCGGGATGGGTAGATATTTGATTATAAACAACATTTGATTGGTTAAGTATGTTTACATTTATATCTCTTCTCTCAAAGTATTCAATTAAATTCTTATTAGCATTTTTGCTTATCCAAATATTTTTAGTCATAAGTCAAGACTCCATTTCTTTTATTACTTGGATTTTATTATTGGAAGTTTAAACTGTCAATAATAACTTTATTTGATTTTGTTCTTGTTGTATAATGTTTAAATGATTAAATTTAATAACGATTGGGATAATGTTTTGAAGGATGAGTTTCAAAAGGAATATTACCAAAAACTAAGGGAATTTTTAAAGAAGGAGTATATGAATAAGCGCATTTATCCGAATATGTATGATATTTTTAGCGCATTCAAAATGACACCCTATAATGATGTTAAGGTAGTAATTTTGGGACAAGATCCTTACCATGAGGAAGGACAAGCTCATGGGCTTGCTTTTTCAGTAAAAAAAGGAATTGCTATACCTCCATCTTTGAGAAACATATATAAAGAATTAGAAAGTGACTTAGGGATCAAGATGCCAAACCATGGTTGTCTAGAAGAGTGGGCCAATAGAGGCGTGTTGCTTTTAAATACTGTTTTAACTGTTAGAGAAGGAATAGCAAATTCTCATAAGGGCATGGGATGGGAAATTTTTACTGATAAGGTTATAGAATTACTAAATCAGAGAGATAAACCAGTAGTTTTTATACTGTGGGGGAATAATGCGAAATCTAAAAGAATATATATAGACAATCCAAGACATCATATTATTGAAGGGGTACACCCAAGTCCTTTATCTGCTCACAGAGGATTTTTTGGTGGACACTTTTTTTCTAGGGCGAACAGTTTGTTAGATGAACCAATTAACTGGAGTATTAGTGAGTAATAAAAGAATATTTAAGGAGTAATTAATGATAGTTATTTATTGTGCAATAGTATTAGGAATACTATTTATTTTTTGGACATTGTTGTTATATCATAGGTTTTCAAAAGAGAGAGATAAAACGGAAAAAAACTTTTTGATAATGGATGATTTTATGAAAAAAAGACATAAAGACATAGGTGATATTGTTGGAATAAGTGGAGAGTATATAGGAAAAGAAAATATGTTGCTAAAAAACCTTCTTGGTGCTTATAACAAGGTTTATTATGCTAGGAATTTTTCGGAGAAGGTTGAGGGAGAAAATTTGATTGATATTGCGCTAAATGATTATTTTGAAAAAATATCTAGCCAAATAGAGCTAACGGAAAACTCTACTTGGAAGGACATCAAAAGCAATATCTTCGAAACGGAAATCAAAATAGCTGAAGCGATAATCGAATATAATCATAGTGTGAGAGACTATAACACTATGATTGAGTTATTTCCGAATCATATTATAGCAAAAATGTTTATGTTTGATAAAAAACCTATATTCGCTAACAAAAAAGATTTTCAAAAAATAATAGGTCATTAAACTTCAATATGATAAAGTA
>JAVWMQ010000001.1:0-99667 GCA_036637375.1 Anaerovoracaceae bacterium | reverse complement strand
CAATTATTTTAACTCTCGTTAAAAAATTGTTGATATTTATTACAATAGTGTTAGAATGGGAATGAATACATATTTACATTTGAAAGGAATTGATATGAACATAGCAGTTGTTGGTGCCGGTAAGCTCGGCAAAAAAATTACAAAAGCATTACTTAACGGTAATCACTCAATAACAATTTTAGATACTAATGAGGATACTCTTCAAAAGTTATCCTTACAAATGGATGTAATGACATACACCGCAAATGGTAAACAAATTTCAGTCTTAAAAGAAATTCACATTTCTTCTTTTGACTTTTTAATTGCAGTTACTGGCAATGATGAAACCAATATGACTATTGCTGCTTTCGCAAAAAAACTTGGTTGTAGTCGTGTAATTGCTAGAGTTAGAGATCCTGAACATATGAATCAGTTTGATTTTATTAGAGATACAATGTCTATAGATTATTTAATCAATCCTGATATGGCAATCACTAACGAAATATATAAATATCTTGTTGAAAAATACACTTTAAGCAATGGTGTTTTTACAACAGGCAAAGCATCACTAATTGAATTTAAAGCTAAAAATTTACCAGCTATAATTAATCTACCTATGACGGAAATCAAAAAAGTGTTGGACAACAAACTTGTAGTCGCTATTTCAAGGCATGGCAAAGTTATTATTCCTCATGGAGAAGACTATATTAAACCTGATGATGCACTTTATGTAATAGGAGAAAAATCTCCAATACTACAGTTAAACGAAAAGGTTCACGAAAAAGGTGTCTACACAGGCTTACAAAATGTAATGATTATTGGTGGTGGTAAAACCGGTCTATATTTGGCAAACAAACTCGCCGAATCAGGACTTGCCGTAAAAATAATTGAGCAAGATCTAGCAAGATGTCACTACCTTGCCGAAAAACTTGAAAATGTTATGATTCTAAGGGGCGATGGAACAGATATCTCCCTACTAGAAGAAGAAAATCTAGGCAAAATGGATGCCTTTGTTACTTGTACAGGCTATGATGAAGACAATTTATTGTTGGCATTAATGGCTAAGGATTATGGAATTAATGATGTAATTGCAAAGGTTAGTAGAGGTATATATACCGAACTAGTATCAAACCTAGGTGTAGATATGGCTTTAAACCCTCTAGACATTATAACTAGTAACGTTTTGCGTATAGTCCAGGGGTCAAAAAAGATAGTTTCTTCACAACTAATTCAGGGACAGGCTGTAATTACCGAAGTAATCGTAAGTGGCAAATCTAGCTTCCTAAAAGCTCCACTCAAAAAACTCGAGCTTCCAAAGGGGTTAATTGTTGCTGCAATTCATAGACAGACAGAAATTATAATCCCAAATGGTGATACCGTTATTGAAGAATTTGATAGAGTTTTATTATTCTCATTACTTTCCGCATTGCCGGAAATAGAGAAATTTACAAGATAAGAGGACGTAATGGATATAAATTCACGAGCCGTTATTAAAATTTTAGGCACTGTCCTACTTGTTATTGGCTTTTCGATGATTTTACCCATATTTGTGGGGATAATATATAAGGAAATAGTTAGTGTTCAGGCTTTTTCAATAGTTGTATTGCCTTCTATTTTGGTTGGCTTATTAATTACCAAATTAGTTCGACCAGCAAAAAAACAATTAAAAATCAGAGATGGCGTATTTATCGTATCTCTATCATGGTTAATTGCCACAACGATTGGCTCACTTCCTTTCGTTTTTTCTGGAGCAATACCAAACCCTATAGATGCTTTTTTTGAAACCTGTTCTGGGTTTTCAACAACGGGAGCATCTATTTTGTCGGATATAGAAGCATTACCTAAGTCTATACTATTTTGGAGAGCCTTTACCCACTGGCTTGGCGGAATGGGTATATTGGTATTTGCCGTTGCACTATTACCTGCACTTGGAATAAGTGGGCAATTAATTATTCGAGCTGAAACGCCAGGGCCTTCACTATCAAAAATCACACCAAAAATATCTGACAGTGCACGTAGACTATATATACTTTATATAGCCTTTACAATTGCTGAAACTATACTTTTAATGCTTGGTGGTTTGAATTTTTATGATGCATTAACCCACTCATTCTCCACAGTTGGAACAGGTGGATTTTCTAACTACAATAATAGCGTTGCTCATTTTGATAGCCCCTACGTTGATTATGTAATTACCATATTTATGCTACTATCTGGTATAAACTTCAACTTATATTTCATATTGTTTAAAGACAATATTCGTGCATTCTTTAAAGATGGAGAATTAAAACTATACTTGATAATAGTTATATCTTCTATTAGTTTACTGACAATTTCCCTATTGTTTAATAAGGATTTTGATACAATTGGAGAAGCTTTTAGATATGCTTCTTTCCAGCAAGCATCTATTATGACAACAACTGGTTTTGCAACCTATGACTATAATTTATGGCCTACATTTTGTCAGGTAATACTTTTCACTTTATTCTTTGTTGGTGGATGTTCTTCTTCAACTGGTGGTGGAATAAAAGTTATAAGAGTACTGATATTGGGTAAGCTGATTAAACGTTCCATAGCTATTCGCATACACCCTACAGCTGTTGTTAAAGTTAAAATAAATAATACAGTCTTGCCAAGGGCTGTTGTTGCAAATGTTTCAAATTTTGTTTTTTTATATGTTGCTTTGGTATTTTTGACAGGATTTGTTTTGTCTTTTGATGGACATAGCATTATATCCAATATCACCGCAGCCGCATCATGTCTTGGCAATATTGGTCCTGGATTTGCTGAAATTGGACCAACAGAAAACTATAGTCTTTTTTCAAACACTTCAAAATTATTTTTGTCTTTTGTAATGATTGCAGGAAGACTTGAACTGTTTACACTTTTGATGCTATTTGCTCCTAAGTTCTGGAATCCAAACAAATAGTCAAATTATATATTGGAGATTAAAATGAGTTTCAACTTTAAAATCATTTCAAAAATATGCGCTGTTGCAACACTTATAGTTGGAGTGGCAATGATACCTGCTTTACTTGCGGCATTCTTTTTAGGAGAAATGCCTCAATTTAAGGCGTTTTTATTTTGTTCTCTCACTGCAATTTTGATAGGAGGAGCTTTTACAAAAATCCTTCCAGATTCTAAATCCTCTCTAAAAATACGTGATGGTTATTTAAGCATAATTTCAGCCTTGCTCACCCTAACACTAATCGGCTCTTTACCTTACATCTTTTCTGGTACAACTGGATTTGTTGATGGATTTTTTGAATCAATTGCAGGGTTTACAACAACAAGTGCCACTGTCGTTGGAGAATATTGCCTACCAACTAGCTTAGCACTTTGGAAAGCCACATCACACTGGATAGGTGGGCTTTGTGTCCTTATTTATGGAATTTCTATTTTGCCACGTCTTGGAAATGGTGGTCAGCAACTTGCTACTGCTGAAACCATTAACCCTAATCTAAACAAAGTGGCACCAAAAACACGTGATATTGTAAGATATATACTAATAATATACGTCGTTTTAACACTTTTATCATTTGGATTTATCTTGCTTTCTAGAATAGGAATTATTGAATCACTTATATACTCATTTGGAAGTATAAGTACTGCTGCTGTAAATATTCACCCAAATGGACTTGGTCACTATGGTAGTTTTTATTTAGAATTTATCGTTTCTATATTCTCATTACTATCTGCATTAAGTTTTGTACTTTACTTCTTTTTATTAAAAGGTTATTACAATGAAATAAAACGTAATGTTGAGATAAAGGCTTATTTAATATTAATTGCTATCGCTTCTATTGCATGCTCTATAATATTATTTACAAGTCCAAATCAAGAATTCAACCTTGAGTCTCAAAAAAACATTATTTTTCAAGTAATTTCTTTTGCCTCAACTTCTGGATTTACTGTATATGACTATACAAACTGGCCAGTTGCCATAAATTATATATTTCTGACCTTAATTATTATTGGAGGTTGTTCAGCCTCAACAAGTGGTGGTTTTAGTGTTCTAAGAATACTTATATGTGCACAACTTGTCAAAAGAGGCTTTCACAAAAGATTGCATCCAAGAGCAATTAAGCCCGTAAAAATAGGCGAAAGCATAATCAGTGCTCCTATGGCAGCATCTGTTACAACTTTCGGCCTACTTTTCTTGGTATGTTTAATTTTTTCAATGTTTGTTCTCAGTCTACAAAACCTAAGTTTAGAAACAACATTTAGTGCTGCAATTAGTTCACTTACTAATATTGGCATAGGTTTTGGTGATATTAGCTATACTGGGAATTATGCTATGTTTAATCCTATTTTGAAATTATTCATTTGCTTTGAAATGATTGCTGGTAGACTAGGTCTATTCACCGTCTTTATACTTTTATTCCCATCATTTTGGAGAGTTAAAAAAAGACAATCATTTAACTAATTCAAAGTCAATTTCATGTGCGCTCAGAGAAACTGAGCGTACTTTTATTTTTACTCGATCTCCTAGAGCCAAAACATTTTTGCTCTGTCTACCAATTATTCTATATTTACTTGCATCATAATCATAATAATCATCAGACATTTGACTTAATTTAATCATGCCCTCTACAGTATTTGGAAGTTCCACATAAATTCCAAAGTTAGTAACACCGCTAATAACTCCTTCGTATTCCTCCCCTACATGATATGACATATATTCAGTCATTTTCATTTTTTCCACTTCACGTTCAAGCTCTATAGCCTGTCTTTCAGTTAACGATGCAATTTCTGCAACATTTTTTGCATCTTTAGAAAATTTCTTTAATGATTTTTGATTTATTTTTCCATTTAGGTAGCTTTTAATTATTCTATGTATCATTAAATCCGGATAACGTCTAATCGGTGATGTAAAATGACAATAATAAGAAAGAGCCAATCCAAAATGCCCTTCACACTCAACATCATACTTTGCCTTTTGCATTGATCTAAGCATAACTGTATTAATTACATTTTCAAAAGTTTCACCTTGAACCTTACATAGAATTTCATTTAATGTTTTTGGATTCACTTTTGCTAAGTCACCGTTCAAATTTATGCCAAAGCCTTGCAAGAATGTCCTAAACTCCTCCATCCTTTCAAGTGTTGGCGTTTCATGAACTCTATATACAAATGGAGCTTCTTTTTGGAAAAAATGTTTAGCGACAGTTTCATTGGCAAGAAGCATAAATTCTTCAATTAATTTATTTGCACTTCTTCTCTCTGCTACTGCAATATTTACAGGTACTCCTTTTTCATCAAGGGTAATATATGCTTCGTCAAGGTCAAAGTCAAGGCTTCCTCGCTTGCTCCTATTTTCACTTAAAATTTCTGCAAGTCTAGCCATTTCGTGTATGTATTCATACTCTTCACCTTGAATATTATTTTCAATAATATCCGATACATCCCCATAAACTAATCTCTTGTGTGAATGTATTATACTTTCGTAAATACTATGCTTAACGACTACTCCGTTTCCATCAATCTCCATATCACATGTCAAGGTAAGTCTATCCTCATTTGGGTTCAAACTGCACATACCATTTGAAAGTTCTTTCGGTAACATTGGTATCACCTGATCTATTAAATATACACTATTACCTCTCTTTAGTGCCTCTTGATCAAGGGGACCATCTTCTATAACATAATGGGCTACATCTGCAATATGCACTCCAAGTAGATAGTTTCCATTATCAAGACGTTCAACAGAGACTGCATCATCAAAATCCTTTGAATCAGCACCATCAATCGTTACTGTGAATTTCTCTCTAAGATCACGTCTTCTTCCAATCTCCGCTTTGGTTATTGGCTCTTTTGCCTTAGCTTTTGCCTCTTTTGCCACCTTTTCATCAAAAGTTTCAACTAGATTATGTTGTCTAATTAAGGCTTTTATATCTCCGCCAGGTTCACCAAATTTACTTATCACCTGAGTAATCTTACCTTCTGCCTTTTTGTTTTTTTCTGGGTACTTCAATATTTCTGCAACTACTTTATCTCCATCTTCTGCAGCTCCAACCAATCTACCTACAATAAATATATCATCATTATTCTTTTTGTCATCAGGTACAACAAACCCAAACTTCCCATTTAATTGGAAAGTCCCTACAACTTCCTTATATTTTCTCTGAACTATTCCTGTAATAATTCCTTCTCTTGAATTCTTCCATAATATTTCTGGAATCAAATCAACTTCTACCGTATCTCCATTCATTGCTGTATTCATTCCATCAGCACCAATAAATATATCATCATCTACGCCTTCAACTACAACAAAACCAAAACCTCTTTGATGCTTTTGTAAAACACCTACAATGCTTGGATTCTTTTTATTTCTCTTTTTTTTCTTTTGCTTTACTTCCTCTTGCCTTTGTTCTCTTTTTTTGCCTTTGGATTTACCAATTGGTTGTCCAAATTTATTTCGCTTTCTCCTCGCCATTTTTTTACCTTCTTTCATATAAATAAAAGGGCAATTTATTGCCCTCTTAAAATTCTTGATATTTTTTCATATTCTTGACTTTCATAAAACCCTTGAGCAAGATTTTTTGCTTTGTCTAAATAGTAAATCATATCTTCTTCGTTTTTGTATTCTTTAGATTCCTGAGCTAAATCCATATTAATATATGCACCAATATTTAAGACATCTTGAAACTGTAAAATCAAATCTCTATGATTGTCCAGCAAAGTAAGTGCTTCTTTAACCTTCTTAATTCTAAACAAAGAGTAAATATAATTTGCATAAAAAATTGCTTTGGTAAAGTGATGAATCCCTGTTACATCAACAGACCTCATCAATTTAACAGCCTTATCATACCTATTTGTAGCCATGTAGCCTATTGCAACATTAATATCTATGACTACCTTGTTTTTATCATACTGAACATCAAACATAGATTTCCTTTTGTTCTGCAACTTTTCCATACCTTCTAGATATTTTTTGGCATCATGTTCATTATATAGAATATTGTTTAATGCAACTATTTTCTTTTTTAGCTTCAACGATGGAATTGTCGTTAATAAGAAAATCACAATAAACACCGCTATGGCAATCCCAACATATCCTACGATTGGAAGTGGTCCAAAATTCTTCTCATATAATAATTTCAAAAATCCACCTAAAAAGCCTACACATATTGCTATGGCTAAAATCTTTATAAAATTCTTTTTGTTATTCATCATATTATTATTCTACCATATTCTTTCCTGTATTCATTGAATACTAATAGCGAATAGCCTAAATACTATTCGCCAAACATACTATTTATTATAGCTTAATCATCTAAAATATTGATATTCTAATTATATATGATAAACATTAATATTTCAATGCTTTAAATATATTTACTATCTATTCTTTTTGATTTATCTAACCAAAGAAAAACAAAATCTCAAAACCATATATAATTTACTTTTTTACATCAAAAAAATGGTCTCCTTTCATTCCAAAAATACAATTTATTTGTTTTTTGTAAAAAATAAAAAAAGCCTGTACCTTGCAATCACTTGATTAGCCAGTACAAGCTTAGTTTCCTTATCTATTTTATTCATTAAAGTCATACTGATTTTTTCCTTCATCTCCAACTCTAAAAAATATACATATTTTCATAAAAAAAACAACTGCCGTAGGACCCATAAAAAGTAGATTTTCCGCCGCCATGGCGAAGAATATCCTTGGTAAAAAAAATACAATTATATATTGTCCTGGTAAACCCGAATCATGTAATCTTCTAACGGCAATAGGCATCATCAATATCAGAATTAATGCATCTATAAACAATATCGTCTTTAATACATTTACCGTTTGAAACTTTAAAAAAAAACAATTTCCTATAAAACCAACTATCTCCGCTATTGCATACACTATTGCAAATTCCTTTCGATTTGCCCTTCCTTTAAACGAAAAAAATTTTTTCACTTTCCTCATATCTACATTCCCCCTAAAAATCAACTATATCCTTCTTTTTAGGATTTCCTATACTTCTGCCACCATTTTTTTAATGTTATTGGTCTTTGTAATTCTTCTTTCCCAACCGCAGATTGGCAAGTTCCTATTTTAACTTTACCTTCTGCTAAAGCTACATCCTCTCGAAGATATGGTAGAACTAATGATATGTACCCTCTTTACTGGATGTCCAGGATTCTGGGTACATATCATAAAGGCTCTATTTTTTTATAGTGTTTGTTCTTCTATCATAAGACTGTATTAATCTTATTTCTTCTAGTCTTCCACTACGATTGTTTTAATAACTTGTTTATCATGTGGACAATCCATAGCATTTCTTGGTACAGCAACGATTTTATCTGCAGTTTCCATACCTTCTATGACTTTACCAAAAGCAGCATACTGTCCATCAAGATGTGGTGACTTTTCAACCATAACGAAGAACTGTGAACCAGCAGAATTTGGGTCCATAGCTCTAGCCATAGATAAAACCCCTCTGTCATGAACTAGATTGTTTTCAACCCCATTCATAGAAAATTCACCTTTAATTGTATATCCTGGACCACCCATACCATTTCCGTTTGGACATCCACCCTGAATCATAAATCCAGGAATAACTCTATGAAAAACTAATCCATCATAAAATCCTTCTTTTGCTAACTTTTCAAAATTTTCAACAGTAATAGGCGCTATATCATCATATAACTCCCCTGACATTACTTCTCCGTTTTCCATTTCAATTCTAAACTTCTTCATGTAAATTCCTCCTAATTTTGTATATATTCGTGTGTGTAAAGTTTTTTTCTTTTATTTCCCATAGTTCATCCCTTAAATAATTCGGGAAAACTATTTCAAACGTTTTAATCTCATCTCTTGAAACAAATCTTAATTCCCTCATTCTTTGATGTTCGCTATCAAATTCAGGATCTATTCCAAGTGACAACTCTCCGCCTACTACATTTCCAACATAGTAGTTTACAAACCTTTGACCTCGCTCTTTTGAAACCTCTTCAATATGCCAAACCAGTCTACCGATTTTGATATCAAGGTTCGTTTCTTCCTTCATTTCTCTAATTGCAGCAGCGTGCGCGGTCTCCATTTCTTCAATGCCACCACCAGGAACCATCCAAATATCCCTGTCTTCATGGTGCTGTTTAACCATTAATAATCTATCTTCGTTATCAAAGATAAGAACTCTCACTCCGCCTACCCACATAATAATCCTCCTGCTACTGCCATTATTAAAATAACGATCATCGGGTTTACTTTCATTTTTCCAGTAAGAATAATGGTGATTACACACATTATCACTGGAACTATATTAACATATTTCATTGGATTTTTAAATAGTTCACTAAACAAAAATCCATTATCTATTAACACTGTTTCTGCAATAAATATCGCTGCCGTACCAATTAATCCCACAGTTGCTGGTCTAATTCCAGATATCATTCCTTGCATAATCTGGTTTTCTCGCCATTTGTCCAAAAAATGCATGGCAATTATTACAACCAGATACGATGGAATAGATACTCCTAAGGTTGCTATAATTCCACCAAGGAGCCCACCATATCCAAGTCCAACATAAGTTGCTGCATTAACTGCAATAGGTCCTGGCGTAACTTGACTAAGTGCAATTAGGTTTGAAAATTCATCTACCGTCATAATCCCAAATTCTTCAATACTTTGAAAAATCACTGGCAGCATTACCATTCCACCACCAAAGCAAAATGCGCCTACTTTGAAAAACATCCAAAACAAAACAACATGCTTCATCTGTTCCTCACCACCTGACAAATTATACCCAGAATAGCTGCAATTAAAATTCCAATTACAGCATTTAACCCGCAAAAAAGTATTGCTGCAAATATAAAAATTGTAATAAAAGCGTCAAATTTAGTTTTGATTATTTGCTTACCCATTCTATATGTTAAAACCGCAACAAGCCCTACTATCGCTGCCTTGATGCCAATAAAAACACCATTTATCCTTTTATTTCCGTCAATATATCCAAGCAAATTGCTCACCAATAAAATGACCAAAAAAGAAGGCAACACAACACCTAAAGTTGCGACAATGCTACCACTTATCCCATATTTACGCTTACCTATATAAGTTGCTACATTAATTGCAAGAACCCCAGGTAACGCCTGACTCAATGCTATACAATCTAACATTTCATCAGCAGATATCCATTTCTTTTTGTTGACTGCAATGTCCTCAATTAGCGGAACCATTGCAAGGCCTCCACCAATGGTAAAAAGCCCTATTTTGAAAAATTCTATAAATAGAATCCACAAATCTTTTGCTTTTTGTTTCTTATTCATTTATCTTGCAACTTTCTTTAGATGAATATTCTCTTTTACACTTACTAATCTTACGACTAATGTAATTCCAAATGATATATATATAGCTGCCATCTCAGATACATATTTGTAGGCAACTAAGAATCCTATTGCACCTAACAAACCGGCAACTGCATAAACTTCTTTTTTAAATACGAATGGTACTTCTCGTGCGCAAATATCCCTAATAACACCGCCACCTGTACCTGTTAATAATGCCAATGTTATTACCACAAAAGGTGACATTAAGCCGTTTTGGGCTGCAACTTCACTTCCAATGGCTGTAAAAGCTGCAAGTCCAATAGCATCACATACAATAATAACATTATGCATCTTTTTAATTTTTTTGTAAAAAAGTATAACAAACGCTGCTGTTACGATACTAATTATTACATATAACGGATTATCTAGCGAAACTGGAATATCAAGGTTGATTATTACATCCCTAATTATTCCACCTCCAACAGCTGTTATTATCGCCAAAAAAACAATACCATAGTAGTCAAGATCACTTTCTATTGCCACCATAGCCCCTGTCACTGCAAAGGCTACGGTACCAATCATCTCCATTACTGAAATAAATTGCACTATTTTTCCTCATTCACTATTTTTATTGCACGTTCAATCGCTTCATCAATTGTAACTTCTTCTTTTTCTTCATCTCTTCTTAGTTTGTATTCTACAACTCCGTCAGCTGCACCTCTACCTACCGTAATTCTAACAGGAATACCAATTAAATCAGCATCTTTGAATTTAACACCAGGACGTTCTTTTCTATCATCTAGTAAAACTTCAACTCCTGCATCTTGCAACTTTTTGTAGATTTTCTCTGCTGCAGTATTTTGAATTTCATCATCAGGTTTAACTAATGTAACAATAACGTGATATGGTGCAATTGCCATAGGCCAAATTATACCGTTTTCATCGTGATGCTGTTCTACAACAGCAGCCAAAGTTCTTGTTACGCCGATTCCATAGCATCCCATTACAATATTATGGTCCTTTTGATTTTCATCTTTGTATGTTGCACCCATTGATTCACTGTACTTAGTTCCAAGCTTAAATACCTGTCCTACTTCAATTCCTCTTGCATGCTTAACTTTTGCCCCACAAACTGGACATGGATCCCCTTCAAGTAAATTTTTGATATCTGCAATAACATCAGCCTTGAAATCTCTATCGTAATTCACATTCTTTGTATGAATATCATTTTTGTTTCCTCCAGCAACTAAGTTCCTTAGTCCTGGTATTTCGCTATCCACAACAATTGTGCAATTGTGAAGTCCTACTGGGCCTGTAAATCCGCCAACACAACCTGTCTTTTGTGACATTTCTTCTTCGTTTGCAAATTCTATTGCATGCTCTGGAATATCTAAAGCATTTACAAGTTTAATCATATTAAGTTCTCTATCACCACGAACAAATGCAGCGACATATCCATTTTCGTTACCATCATCATCATAAGTTACAAACAGCAATGCTTTCATTGTTTTTGTTTTATCAATTCCTAGGAAATTAGCAACATCCTCTATACTCTTTGTTCCAGGTGTGCTAACGTCTTCCATTGGCAACATTTCAGCAGTCTCTGCTGGTGCATCAACAACTTCTGCCCTTTCTACCGTTGCAGCCATATCGCATTGTTCGCAATAAGCGATTTCACTTTCACCAACTTCAGAAATAGCAGTAAATTCATGTGAATTTGAACCACCAATAGCACCTGAATCAGCTTCAACTGGTCTAAATGTTAGTCCACATCTAGTAAATATCTTGTCATACGCATCATACATTTCTTTGTAGCTAACATCAAGAGCTGCCTCATCCTTATCAAAAGAATAAGCATCCTTCATGATAAATTCTCTACTTCTCATTAAGCCAAATCTAGGTCTTGCTTCATCTCTATATTTAGTTTGAATTTGATATAAGTTCATTGGTAATTGTCTATGTGAAGAAACATCATTTCGAACAATATCAGTGAAAATCTCTTCGTGAGTAGGTCCAAGACAAAATTCTCTACCATGTCTATCCTTTAGTCTCCAAAGTTCTGGACCATATGCTGCCCATCTACCTGATTCATGCCAAAGTTCAGCTGGCTGTACTGCTGACATATGAATTTCCTGAGCCCCTGTTTTATCCATTTCATCTCTAATAATATTCTCAATCTTACGAACAGATTTCCAGCCCATTGGCATAAACCCATAAACACCAGAAACCAGTCTCTTAATCATTCCAGTCCTTACAAGCAAAACATGGCTTGCAATTTCTGCTTCATTTGGTACTTCTCTTAAAGTTTTTATATGCATTTTTGAAAGTCTCATAAGTTTTTATTTCTCCTTACCTTAGTAATATATTTATCATTATCATCTATTTTTTGCGCAAATTAATACGGCGACAAATCAATTAGACAAACAGCTTCTGCCGCCATACCTTCATGTCTTCCAACAAAGCCTAATTTCTCTGTTGTTGTTCCCTTAATATTAATTTGACTCTTTTCTATTAATAGCGCCTTTGCAATATTTGTTGTCATCTCATCAATGTAGTTAGCTATTTTCGGTCGCTCTGCCATTAGCGTAATATCCACATTTGAAATATTTGCACCTTTTTCTAGCAGCATAAGCCCTACTTTTTGAAGTAATACAATGCTACTTACACCCTTGTATTCATCATCTGAATCTGGAAAGTGCCTACCAATGTCCCCAAGACAAGCGGCTCCAAGCAAGGCATCCATTAGAGCATGTGTTAATACATCTGCATCTGAATGACCAAGAAGCCCTTTTTCATAAGGAATATTTACACCACCTAGTATCAGATCCCTGCCTTCTACTAGCTTGTGTACATCATACCCATGTCCAACTCTTGTGGATTTTGGTAAATCTTCTCTCGTCGTAATTTTTATATTGCTATAATCACCAGTTACAACAGCTATCTCTTGTCCCATAATTTCAACAAGACTTGCATCATCCGTTGCCTTTATACCATACTCAAAAGCATTTGCATGAGCTTTTTTGATCATTTCAAATACAAAGCCTTGTGGTGTTTGGACAGCTTTTAGTTTGCTTCTATCTAATGTGCCCTCATCACTTCTAATCGTATCTTTGGGCATAACACAAACAATTGCCGCTCCAACTTCTACTGTTTTAATTATAGTTTTTTCTATAATTTCTTGTGTGACAAATGGTCTTGCCCCATCATGTATCAACACATGTGAAATGTTTGGATCTATTTTTTCCATACCTAGCAAAGCACGAAAAACAGAATCCTGTCTTTCAGTTCCGCCTTCAATAATTCCACCCATTTTAATTAATTCTTTGTTAGACAAATATGGAACCATCAAATTTCTGCAATATTCCATATATTCCTCGTTAGTCACTACAAAAATTCTATCTACGAAATCAGATTTTGCAAAAGCTTTATATGTTTTTACTAAAATCGGTTCTCCAGATATTTTCATAAATTGTTTTGGAATATCACTGCCCATTCTTTTACCAATTCCTGCGGCAGCAATTATGACTCCAATCTTATTATCTTTAAACATTCTTAACTATTCTCCGGTTTACTAAATATCATTCTACCTGCTGATGTTTGCAGTACAGTTGTCACTGTAACAAAAATTGTTTTGCCAATGAATTTTCTTCCATGCTCAACAACAATCATTGTTCCATCATCAAGATATGCTAGAGCCTGATCTCTCTCCTTACCCTCTTTTACCAAGAATAATTCCATAGTTTCACCAGGTAGCACAACTGGTTTTAATGTATTTGCAAGTTCATTAATGTTTAGAACTTCTACATCTTTGATCCTTGCAACTTTGTTTAGATTAAAATCATTTGTAACAACTTTTCCTCTTAATATCTGCGCCAATTTAATTAGCTTAACATCAACTTCTGGAATTTCATCTAACGCTTTTTCTGAATCTGTATTATAAATTTCAATTCCATAATCCACTTGAATCTTTTTTAGAATATCAAGACCTCTCCTGCCCCTTGTTCTTTTTAAGCTATCTGAAGAATCTGCAATGTGCCTTAACTCTACTAAAACAAATTCTGGAATTATTACAGTTCCTTCAAGAAATCCTGTTTTCATAATATCTAAAATTCTACCGTCAATAATAACGCTTGTATCAAAGATTTTAGGTGTAGCATCGTTGCCTTTATCTTTTGCTCTACCGCCGCCAACAGCAGTTAATTTTCTAGCTGTCATAATGGAGCCAAAGGCATCTATGCCTCGTTCACTTGAGATTATAAATCCTAGATAACCCAACATTAGATACGTAATAATAGATAATACAGTTCCAAGATACGGTACTTCAAGCTGCGTATAAATCTGGCTTAATAAAAATGCGACAACAAACCCAACAATAATACCCATTGTCCCTGACACTAGTTTATTAGTTGATACTTTGCTTAGGTCGGCTTCTATATCTTTAGCTACCTTTTGGCTCTTGCGTCCAAGTGAAGGCATAATATTAAAAAATAAAATTCCAAAAATAATTGCGAACAATAATGCTATCCCAAACCCTTGCCATCCAACAAGATGCTTTAAAACATTAGGATAACTCAGTCCAATAATGTACTTGCATAATGAATAAAAACCATAGCCACAAATAACTCCAATAAGCGTAAATATTATTCTAAATATTCTTTTTAACATACTCTTCCTCCTTTCTTTCAAAATTTCTAATCATATTGTGTTTTTTACAATACAATAGTAATGTGAAGCCACTACTAAATAGCTTCACATATTAGGTCTTTTGCCTCATCAATAGTAATGTTATTAACAAGTATTAACTCACTCACTAATATTTGCATTGCTGTAGAAAGCAGCTTTTTTTCCCCTGTTGACAAACTTTTAAGCCTTTCAGTTCTAACCAAATTTCTAATAACCTCAGCAATCTCAAATACATCACCAGTTTTTAGCTTGTCCATATTTTCCCTGTTTCTACGGTTCCAGTTATTTGACATTTCTGTAGAGTCTTGTCTTAGAACTTCAAAGACCTTTTGGATTTCCTCTTTGCTTAATATTCCCCTAACACCAATCTCATCACTTTTTTCGACTGGTATCATTATCTTCATATCTCCATATGGCACGTTCAAGATGTAATATTGTCTATCTTCACCAAGAATTTTTTTGGTTTCAATTTCTTCTATTACTCCAGCCCCATGCATTGGATATACGATTTTATCCCCAATATTATACATTTGTTCTCCTTTCGGGCATTACCCACTTTTAGTATAATTCATTTCACCCGAAATTGTCAAGATAATGTAAAATAATTCACTATATCATAATAAAAAAAAACTGTCAATAAAAAAAAATATGTAAATTAATAAAAGCCACTTCATTTTAGTAAAAATGGTGAACAATATATATAAATAATTCGCAAAAACATTTTTTTATGATACAATAACCATATGAAAAAAGGAGGCACAAATTATGAAACGATTACTTGTAGTTGACGATGAAATTAGAATCAGAGAAGTAATAAGAGAATACGCTGAATTTAACGATTTTCAGGTTACAGAAGCAGAAGACGGCGAGGCCGCAGTAGAACTTTGTAAGAAAAATGATTATGAAATCATTATTATGGATATTATGATGCCTAAATTAGACGGTTTTAGCGCATGCAAAGAAATAAAAAAAATTAAGAATTTACCAGTTATACTTTTATCTGCTAGAAGCGAAGAATACGACAAGCTCTTTGGATTTGAACTTGGAATTGATGATTACGTTATCAAACCTTTTAGTCCAAAAGAACTATTTGCAAGGGTAAATGCAGTAATAGCAAGGCACAAAGCAACTGTAATTCCTGATGCAACAGCGCAAGAACCCACTTCTGTAGATTTTTATAAATTTGAAGGATTGGAGATTGACGTTCTAGCTCGTTCTGTTTCTGTCGATGGAAATAAAATTGAACTCACTCCAAAAGAGTATGAATTACTTTTCTATCTGGTAGAAAACCAGAATATTGCATTATCCCGTGATACCCTGCTATCAGAAATATGGGGATATGATTTTTATGGCGATGACAGAACAATAGATACTCACATAAAGAATCTTCGTAATAATCTAGGTAATTATAGAGATTACATTGTAACATTAAGGGGAGTTGGATATAAATTTGAAGCATAGCATAAACATTAAAGGCATAAAATTCAAGGTATGGACTTATTTTATGTTGTTTACTCTTATAATTGTATTTTTAATTTGGTTTTTACAAATCTTCTTTTTAAACAATTATTACGAAAAAATGAAGATAGTAGAAACCGAAAAAATAACTTCAAAACTTACACTTGAATATCAAGAAAATAACTTTAATACTTTTATAGATGGAGTTAAATCCATAAGCGAAACAGATGACGTCTTTATTAGAATTGAATCTACAAATGGTGTGATTTTCTCACCATCTGATGAACTTCAAGGATATGAAGGCGAGCTTAAAATTGCCCGAGAAAAATTAAAGACTAAGTTGGACAATCCATCCTCTATTTCAATGGTTTTAACTGGCGAAAAAACTAAACGAGAAACATGGGCCTATGCCGGTTATTTAGATGCTTCTCAGGAAATAATATTATATGTTCTTGCACCACTTTATCCTGTTAGCTCAACTATAACCATATTAAGCCATCAATTATTTAATATATTGTTAATTCTCATAGTATTGGCTTTTATTTTGTCTTATTTCTTGTCTAGTAGAATTGCAAAACCAATTAAATCTATTAACCGATCAGCCAAACATTTGGCAAACGGAGAATATGGAATTACATTTAGTTCCGATTTGGGTTATTCCGAAATAAATGATTTGGCAAACACATTAAATAAAGCTTCTTTGGAGCTAGAAAAATCAGTAGTTCTACAAAAAGATTTAATGGCAAATGTTTCTCACGATTTGCGTACACCACTTACAATGGTTAAGTCTTATGCTGAAATGATTCGAGATTTATCTGGTGATATTCCCGAAAAACGTAATGCTCACCTGCAGGTTATTATTGATGAGTCAGATAGACTAAACACCTTGGTAAATGACGTTTTAACATTATCAACAATCCAAGCAGGAACATTAACACTTGCAGTTAAAGCTTTTAGTTTAAAAGAACTTATTCAAACCATAATTCAACCTTACGAAATCCTTGAAGAAACCGAAGGATACTCAATACAGTTTAACTGTCGTAATGATGTATTGGTTAAGGGTGATCCCGATAGAATTAAACAAGTTGTATCAAACCTGTTAACCAATGCTATTAAGTATTGTGGTGAAGATAAAAAAATATTTATTAACCTCAAACGTTGGGGCAAAAAAGTCCATTGTGAGGTTGTAGACCATGGAGTAGGTATCAAGCCTGATGAACTTCCTTACGTTTGGGAAAGATATTACAAAACAAGTAGTAATCACGTAAGACAAACAAAGGGCTCAGGCCTTGGCTTATCCATTGTAAAACAAATACTACTTGCTCATAATTCCCGATTTGGAGTTGAAAGTAAGGTAGGACGTGGCACTACATTTTGGTTCGAACTTGGAGTTTATGAACCTATCGAGAAGCCCCATAAGCGTGAATGGCGTCGTTAATATCTCTAACAGAAATAATTTTAACACTTTCTCCCATATTGGAAAGCTTCTTTGCATTTCCATGTGGGAGTATTATATTTCTAAAACCCATTCTTATTGCCTCTTTTACGATTTTTTCTGCGTTTTGTACAGATCTCAAATCACCAGTCAAACCAATTTCTCCAATTGCAATTGTCTTGTTATCTGGCACTACATCTCTATATGAAGAATGTATTGCCAAAGCTACTGCTAAATCAGTTGATGTTCCCTCTGGTCTTATCCCTCCAACTACATTTACAAAAACATCTTGGTTTAACAATGATAATCCAACTTTTCTTTCAAGGACAGCAATAATCATATTAAGCCTCGAACTTTCAATACCTATAACAGTTCTCCTTGCAAATCCCACATTTGTAGGTGATGTCAATGCCTGAATTTCAAGCAATAGAGGTCTTGTCCCTTCATAAACTGCACCAACAATAGAACCTTCTTTGTTCCCATCAAGCCCCTCCAGGAATGTTTTTGATAAATTTTTTATTTCAACAAGTCCAGTACCTTCCATTTCAAATGCACCAATCTCACTAGTTGTCCCAAACCTATTCTTGAAGGATCTTAGGATTCTCAGTTCATGATTTCGCTCCCCTGTAAAATGAAGTACACAATCGACTAGATGCTCTACAATTTTAGGACCTGCAAGCTCCCCACTCTTAGTCACATGAGCAACAATAAATATTGGTATCCCTGCCATTTTCCCAATTCGCATAAACTCATTACCACAATATCTAACTTGAGATACGGATCCTGGTGCTGAATCTATAGCACTTGAGTAAGTTGTTTGTATGGAGTCAATTATAATGAAATCTGGTTCCATTTCTTTGGTTATGATTTCTATGTTTTCTATATTTGTTTCAGCTAATACAAAAAATTCATTGCTTATTTCACCACAAATTCTATCTGCTCTAAGTTTCAATTGTTCCTCTGATTCCTCACCAGAAACATAAAGTACCTTTAATCCTTTTGCTGAAATATTACTTGCCGCTTGCATTATAATGGTAGATTTACCTATTCCAGGTTCTCCTGAAATCAGCGTCAAAGAACCTTTCACTATTCCACCACCAAGAACTCGGTTTAGTTCAGAAATACCCGTATCTACCCTATCAATATTACCATCAGACTTCACATCCTTTAGCCTGTCCGCTTTGGCCTTACCCTTTATATCAAATGTACCTCTACGTCTATTGTCTTGCTCTGTTACAGGCAATACCTTTTCTTCAACCATTGAATTCCATGCACCACAGATGCACTGACCTTGCCATTTAGGAGTTTCATATCCACACTCCTGGCACACAAATACTGTTTTCGTCTTCTTCGCCATTTCATTCTCCATTCTGCACAAACACTTGTTCTTTTTTACATTTTACTCTAACAGTATAACTCTGTCAATGGATAGCCCTAATAAAAATCAGGTGTAAATTCTACACCTGATTTCATTTTCAAATCTTAACTTTTATACTACTTATGACTTTCTTCATAAGCTTTAATAATTTTTTCTGCTATACTTTGTGGAACTGGCTCATATCTTTCAAATTCCAATTCATAAGTTCCTCTCGCCTGAGTCATAGATCTTAAAACTACAGCATAATCAAATAGTTCTGCCTGAGGAGCTTCTGCCATTATTCTCTGGTCGCCATTAGCTTGTGGTTCCATACCTAGAATCTTACCTCTACGCTTATTCATATCACCCATTACATCGCCCATGTAGTTTTCTGGAACATAAATATCTAAGTGCATAATTGGTTCTAACAAGCATGGATTAGCTTCAGCTATACCCTTTTTGAATGCTAATGAAGCTGCAATTTTAAACGCCATTTCATTTGAGTCAACATCATGGTATGAACCATCATAAAGATCTGCTTTAATATTAACAACTCGGCATCCTGCCAAAGGACCATGCTCCATTGATTCAATTAAACCTTTCTCTACAGCCGGCACATAGTTCTTTGGAATTGAGCCTCCAAATAATGATTCAGTAAATTCAAATTCTTCCTGTGATGGTGCAAATCTAATATGAACATCTCCATATTGTCCAGCTCCACCTGATTGCTTTTTGTGTTTACCTTGCACATCTGAAGTCCCTCTAATTGTTTCTCTATATGCTATCTTTTGTGGAATTGTTTTTACAGAAACACCAAATCTATCTTTTAATTTTTCCATAATTACATTTATCTGTATCTCTCCCTGTCCCCCAAGTAGAGTCTGTTTTGTTTCCACATTTCTCTCTATTACAAAAGATGGGTCTTCCTCTCTAAGTCTTGCTAAACCTGAGAAAACTTTATCTTCATCGTTTTTGTCTGCTGCTTCAATTGCAATGAAAAGTGATGGTTTTGGATAATCCAAAGGTAGATATCTAATGATATTTCCTTTTTCACAAAGTGTATCACCTGATAATGTGTGTTGCAGTTTAGATACAGCTACAATATCTCCAGCTTCGGCATAATTCAATTCTTCTTGGTGGTTTCCTCTTAGGAAGAAAAGTTTACCGATTTTTTCCATTTTGCCTGTTCTTTCGTTTAGAATTTCTGTACCAGCATTTAATTTACCTGATACAACCTTCATAACAGAAATTTTACCAACAAATGGGTCTACTATTGTCTTAAATACAAAAGTAGATACAGGGCCATCAGTCTTTGATATCACTTCAACCGGCTCATTTTTGTCATTAAATCCTCTATAAGGACCATGCTCTAATGGTGTTGGAACATATTCCATTAATAAATCTAACAATCCTTCACTGCCATGTCCTAAAATAAATGCTGATGACAGTACAGGAACGATTCCACCTTCTCTAATACCTCTACCTAATCCTTTTTTGATTTCTTCTGGACTAAAGTCATCCCCATTAAAATACTTTTCCATTAAGTCATCATCAGTCATAGCAATAGCTTCTTTTAAATCTTCGTCTATTTCTGTTGTAATTGGCCAACTAAATGGAATTAAATGTTCGCCAAATTTATCTTTAAGTTCACCAAAAGTTTTGTGATAGTCAAACTCATCTTTATCTCTCTTATTTATTACAATGAATCTTGGCTTTTTGTATCTCTCACATGCTTTCCAAGCCTGTTCAGTACCAACTTGAATACCTGCCCCAGCGTCAACTAATATTATTGCTGCTTCCGCTGCTCTTAACGCTGCATTAACTTCACCTACAAAATCAAAATATCCTGGTGTATCAATAAAGTTAATCTTGCTATCTTTCCAAATTACTGGAACTACAGAAGTATTAATAGAATATCCTTTTTCAATTTCCATCTTGTCATAGTCAGATACTGTATTACCATCTTCAACTTTACCCATTCTAGAGGTTGCGCCAGTTTCAAGTAAAACTGATTCTAGAAAAGTTGTTTTTCCACATCCGCCATGTCCTACAAGTGCTACGTTTCTAATTGTTTCGCTAGTATAGCCTTTCATAATAAGCCCTCCTAAAATTATAATTAACAAGTTAGTTCATTATAACACTTCGTTAACTTCTTATCAACATAAGTAATGCAATTTTCTGAAAATTACATATTATATTTTTTGTACACAAAAAAACTAGCACGTCTATGCTAGTTTTTATTGATTTAGAGGATTATGTTTTATGCCATAAACTTGCAAATACGAAAAATTGCAAATAGCCTATCTTAACTCATAAGATAGGCTATGCATTATATCTATTTCATTATCTCTAAAAACCTAATTATTACATCCATTGACTTCTTCATAGCATCAACAGAAATAAATTCTCTCACGCTGTGGAAATTATGTCCACCCATAAATATATTAGGACAAGGCAATCCTTTTTCTGCTAAAGTCGAACCATCTGTTCCTCCTCTAATAGGCTTAACTATTGGGGTTACACCTTCAAGTTCGCACGCTTTAACACAGTTTTCGATAATACCTTCTTTTGCTGCAATTAGCTCTCCCATATTGCTATACTCATGTTTCAGTTCAACTTCTACACAATTGTAGCCATATTTTTCATTCATTTCCTTTGAAACATCATTTACTCGCTGTAATTTTTCTTTAATTCCAGCTGATTCAAAATCTCTAAGTAAATATTCAAGGTTTGCTTCTTCCACATTGCCTGCAAATTCTTCAAGATGATAAAATCCTTCTCTATCACCTGTAAATTCAGGTCTATCTTTTGTTGGTAGTTTTGAGTCAAACTCCATACCAAGGCTAATGGCATTTACCATTTTGTCTTTTGCCTCTGCTGGGTGAATTGCAATTCCAGTTGTTTTCACTTTGCAAGTTGCTGCATTAAAGGTCTCAAAATTAAGTTCTCCAAGCCCATCACCATCTACTGTAAGTGCCAGATCTGCTCCAAATTCCTCAACATTAAATATTGACGCACCACCCACACTCACCTCTTCATCAGGTGTGAAACTTATTTTCAACTTGCCATGTTTAATAGAAGTGTCTTTTATTATTTTTTCCACAACTGCCATTATTATAGCAATTCCACCTTTGTCATCAGCACCAAGTAATGTTGTACCATCTGATGTTACAATATCATCGCCAACATATCCTTTTATCTCTGGATATTTTTCCGTATTAATTATAACGCCTAACTCTTCATTAACCACTAAGTCTTCGCCATTATAATTAGTATGCACTATAGGCTTAACACCTTTTCCGATACAATCTGGTGCAGTATCTAGGTGGGCAAGTAAGCCAATAACTGGTCTATCTTCATATCCTTCTGATGGATTTATTGTGCCAAAGACAAATGAATTCTCATCTACATAGGCATCTTCCACTCCAAGTTCTAGCAATTCATCTTTCAAAAGATTTGCAAAGTCTCTTTGACATTCTGAACTTGGTATTTTGCCTGCATCGTCTATTGCTGTAGAATCACATTTCACATATCTTAAAAATTTATCTAAAACAATTTTTTTATCCATATATGTTCACCGCCACAACCATTAGTATACATTGTAGCACTACCATGATACCAAATAACGGTGCCATAAATTTGTACCATCTAATCATAGGGATTCCCATGATACCACATTCGATTGCAACACCTGTTGGCCAGAACATATTTGAGAATCCATCTCCAAACTGGAATCCTACAACTGCAAGCTGTCTGTTTACATCAGCCAAATCACATAATGGTGACATAATAGGCATTGTAGCCATAGCCTGAGCTGGGCCACCTGTAATAAATAAGTTTATTAAGTTTTGTGAGAATAGCATTCCTAGACCTGTAATGTATTTGCTACCTCCTACTAGGAATACAGAAAGACCTTGAGTAATTGTATCTAGTACCGCTGCATCTTCAAGTGTTATTACAGCACCTCTGATAAATCCAATTGTCATAATACCAAATAGAATTTCTTTTGCGCCTTCAATGAATATATCCATTATTTGGCCTGTTCCATATCTACTAATAAAACCAATTAAGAAAAATCCACCTAAGAATAAAGCTGCTAGTTCATCAATATACCAACCAAATTTTAATGTTCCTACAACTGTCATAACAATTACTGTTATACAAATGATTAGAGTAATCTTTTGAACTCCTGTCATAGGCTGATCTGTTGATTCAAATTTCTCTGCTAGTCCAATTGATAGTCCATGAATTACTGATTTTTTTGGATCTTTTTTAACTTTGTTAGCATACCACATAATATATGATATAACTGCAATTTCAAATATTACAAATACACAAATTCTAAAGCCCATTCCTGAATATAGAGGTACTTTCGCTACTGATTGTGCTATACCAATAGTAAACGGGTTAGTAATTGCGGCTGCAAAACCTGTTGCTACACCTACAAATACTATGGCTCCACCTACAACGGCATCATACCCCATCATAACCGCCATACCGATGAACACTGGGATAAGACCATAAACTTCTTCGTACAATCCTGCTGTTGATCCTAACAGTCCAAATAATAACACTGAAATAGGAATGAATATGTAAGTTCTTTTTCCTAGTTTTCTGGCGACAGCACTCAGGGCTGCATTCATTGTTCCATTTTTTGTAGCCATAAATACAAAGGCATACGCAATAATGATAAAGAATATCAATTGAGCTGTGTCAATGTAACCTAATTGTACATTCTTTAATACTGAAAATATTGTAGGCGTTTCTTTTTCTACTGAATGGTAGCTACCCGCAACTACAATCATTTCTCCATCTGCGTTTTCTACTCTATCAAATTCTCCTGATGGTAAAAATACCGCTAATAGAAAAGCTACCACTAGGACAACTAATATAACACTATACGGGTGTATGTTGTCCAGATTAAACTTCCTTTTTTTCTGTTCCATGATAATCGACTCCTTTTTTTAAAACTCTTTTATAATACCGTTTTTCTAATGGTTATTACTAATGCAATATCTATGCCAAAATAGTTTTTGTTATTTTTCACACATTTTTTGCTATTTTATTAACCAAAAATACAAACTACAAGTTGTTTTCAACTCATTTTAATTCTTTTTTAACTTATATTTCTATTTATTCTCAAATATTCATCTCATTTTTCAGGCTAAACCTAACATTTATCAAACAATTATCTATTTTAAACTGTTGGCATACTTCTTGCAATATTTACAAGCATATTATAAACTTATATAATTATATAAAAAGGAGATTTTTTATGAACAGAAACAGAACCATAATAGATGCTCATGCGCATATGGAGGTTTATGATGTTCTTGGTTTTGACGACAATCCTGAAAAAGTACTAAAGTATATGGACTTAGCAGGGATTAGCAAGGCTTGCATCAGCACCTACACAAACATTCCTGCCGTAGATAACGGTTCTATGGAACATTACAAAGAATGTATGACAAAATACAAAGGCAAATTTATTCCATTTTTAAGAGTAGACCCTTGCTTTGGCGACAAAACATTAGATGCCCTTAAACTGGCTGTAGAGAAGTACGATTACAAAGGAGTAAAGCTACATCCAATAGATTATTCAATGGCGCCATTTGAAGAAACAACAATCAAAATACTAGAGATGGCTGCATATTATGGAATTCCAACACTTTATCATTGTTCAGATGAGATTATGTGTTTGCCACTTCAAATCGAGTGGGCTGCTGAAGCTGTGCCTAAAGCCAATATAATTCTTGGCCACATGGGTGGGTTTTATCATCAAAAAGATGCTATTCGAATTGCAGAGAGAAGAGAAAACGTATTCCTTGAAACTTGCGAGCAGCCATATACTTGGGGTATAAAGGAAACTGTACAAAAGATAGGATCTCAAAGACTTTTGTTTGGCACAGATATGCCAACAGATAACTCTAAATTAGAAGTGGAAAAAATCTATCATGCAAACTTAAAAGATGAAGATTTAGATAATATATTTTACAACAACATTGCAAAATTAGTAGGTATTAAGGAGGGCGCTTTATGATTATAGATGGTCACGTAAGAATCGGCTCAAGTTTTAACAAAACTGGACTTTCAATTGACGAATACGTATCTCACATGGAATCAAACAACATTACAAAAGCTGTAATTTGCCCAAACAAACCAATTTCATATCTGGTTGAAGACGGCAACGCTCTGATTGCTGAAATCTGTCAAAAAGATCCAGACAAATTTATTGGCGCAATACGCCTTGACCCTTGGAGACTAGAGGCATCTATTGGTGAAATTGAGAAATATTCTAACATTATGGATAAATTCCTATACCTAAACCCATTTGAGGAATTATTCCAGTGTAATGATGAAATTTTAAATCCATTACTAGAAATAGCTGAGAAACTTAATTACATTGTAATTGTAGAAACAGGTTATCCTTGGCACTCTCATATAACTCAGGTTGTTGATATTGCAAGGCGTTTCCCGAATTTAAAATTCTTTGCTACAAACGCAGGTCAGCTTGATCTAAGCGCTTCAACCCTTGACGATGTTGCTGTAGCAATGGACAAAACTCCAAACTTATATCTTGGTACTGCTAGTGCTTGCGGAGCAGAGTGGATCAAAAATATTGCAGACAAATACCCTTCTAGAGTATATTTCGAAAGCAACTTCCCTATGATGGATCCTTACCTTGAAATATTTAGAGTTACAGAAGGTTTTTTTACAAAAGAACAGCAAGAAGATGTTTTGTACAACAATATGAACACATTAATTAATAAGTAGCGATAATTAGTAAAGCATAACCAACCAGGTTATGCTTTACTATTTTTTATATATTTGTTTATTAATTTGTTTGCCTTTGTTTGAGATATTGACAAAGCCTTTGCCAACTTATATGAGCTGTTATTCTTTTCATAGGCTCTCTCAACTATACTTTTTTCGTATAAATATAGCAACAAATCCAGGCTTTGTTGTTCTTCTATTTTCACTTCCATTTGCTCAGGTGCATCTTTAACAAAACTCTCCACATTAACATCTTCTACACTTTGCAAAACAGCAAAAGGCAGCCCACTTTTTGTAATCTCTCCATCATTTGATACAGCCAAAAATTCCATCAAGTTTTCAAGTTCTCTTATATTTCCAGGCCATTTATATGTCATTAGGCAAGCTTTTGCTTCTCTAGAAAGCCTTGCATTACCATTATGTTTTTTGTTGAATTTGTCCAAAAACATATGCATAAACCTTTCAAGTTCGCCTTTTCGTTCCCGCAAAGGCGGCATAACGACTGTTGCCACTGCTATTCGGTAGTACAAATCCTGTCTAAAACGTTTTTGTTGAATTTCGTTTTCCAGCTCCTTATTTGTTGCTGTTAGTATTCGCACATCAACTTTTTTTGAAAATGTGCCCCCTACTGGAGTAAATTCCTTGTCCTGAATCAAATGCAAAAATTTACTTTGCACAGCCATTGGAAGTTCTGCAATTTCATCAAGAAACAACGTTCCACCGTCTGCTATCTCAACAAGCCCCTTTTTTCCACCTGATGATGCCCCTGTAAACGCTCCCTCTTCATATCCAAAAAGTTCTGATTCAATTAGAGATTCTGGGATTGAAGCACAGTTAATAGTTACAAAGTTCCCATTAGATCTACAACTTTCTTCATGCATCTTTTTTGCCAAATAACTTTTACCTGTTCCCGATTCCCCCAAAATCAATACTGTAATATCTTTTTGAGCTAAATTCATAGCTGATTTGTATTGAGGATTCGTACTTCCAAAGTCAACTATTTCAACACCATCGTTTTCATCTGCTATAGTTTTACTTCCCTTTATTGCTTTAAGTTCTTCTTTAACTTCAAGAATTTTGGATTCAAGCGCTATGGTTTTTTCAATATATTCGCAACTGAACATAATAGCCATAGGCTCATTTTTCTTGCTCGTAATGACCTTAACCTTACCAATGGCTGTGCCATTACCCATCTCCATTTTTATTGTAATATCTTTTTTGATACGTTTCAAAAAATCAAGGGAAATATTGTTTACTGCATAAGCATTAATAACTTCTTCAATTGTAACCTTTTCCCATATACCCTTACTTACATCAGAAAACATTTTTGCAAATGCAGCGTTATAATACGAAATACGTCCATCAACACCAAACAGTGCAAATGGCACGCTTATACCATCCACAAAAGCTTTAGTAAAGTATTTTGTAACCCCTGCAAAGGCATATATAGTATAATCGCCCATATTTGAAGAGTATGTATTCTTCTTTTTTATTGCTTCTCTATAAACCGAAATATTCTTTCCTTTTAATTCAGTTTCTCCAAGAGCAATTCTCGCAAAACTATTACAACCTACAATTAAGCCATTTTTATCAACCAATACAACACTTGCTTCTAAATTTTTCACATTCCCACCTCTCATTAAGTCGTTTTTAACTTATTTACCATATTATATATTCATTTTCAACTCATTTCAAGACAGAATTAAAATTTAATGATATAATATTTATAAATTATTTACTAAGAGAGGATATATTATGAATTTAAACCATCAGAAACAGGAATTTTTGGAAATAGAAAAAAAATACGGTTCAACTTTTGAAAACATATGTGACTTTATTTTTAGAAATCCCGAACTAAGCGGCGAAGAATATATAGCTTCTAGCTACTTGTGCGATATATTAAATGAACATGGATTCAAATCAGAACTTGGAATCGCAGGTGAAGATACAGCTTTTATATCTACATTCAAGGCAGGCCCTGGCCCTAACATCGCATTCATAGCAGAATATGATGCTTTGCCATGCACAAACCCCCACGATTTAAAAGAAACAACCCCAGGACATACTTGTGGGCACAACTGGATTGCAGCAGCCACTGTTGGTGCAGCAATTTGTCTTTCAAAAATGAGCGATAGTTTCAGTGGCACAATTTCCGTTATAGGCACACCCGCCGAAGAAACCTATGGTGCTAAGGTAACTTTAATTGATGCTGGATACTTTGATAATGTAGATATTGCATTTCAACCACACCTTGAAAGTTTTACAGATATAAATTCACAGGCTTTGGCTCTTGATCCTATTGAATTTAAGTTTTTTGGCAAATCTACCCATGCAGCTTCATATCCAGAAGAAGGTATCAATGCATTAGATGCTATAAACTTGCTATATTCTGCTATTGGCTTAATGCGTCAACAAGTCAGCAAAGAAGTCCGTATCTCAGGAATTATTGAAAACGGTGGCGATATGCCAAACATTATACCAGACTATGCAACAGCTAAGTTTTATATTAGAGCCCTAACTCGAAACGAGCTTGAAGGTATAACTAAATGGGTTATAGACTGTGCAAAAGGTGCTTCTTTAATGACTAGGACTAAAATGGAATATTCATTTTTTGAAAACAGGTTTGACGAGCTAGTTCACATTGATATTTTGCAAGACGTGCTAAGAGATTCTATGGTTGAAAACGGAATTAATCAATTCACTAATAGTACAGAAGCCCCTAAAGGTTCTTCTGATATTGGAAACCTTAGCCAAAAATGCCCTACAATATATTTTGAAGTTGACATCGACTCGACCAACACATTTTATACCCATGATGATGATGCTTTACTTTATGTTAATTCCAAATATGCTTACAACAAACTTCATCAAGTAATAAACATTATGGGACATTGCGCATTGAAACTTTATAGTGACAAAAAAATAGTAAATCTTGCAAAAATGAAGCTAAATAGCATTACAAGTCCACAAGGTAATTATTAATTTTGAAGTTTTTTATTTGAATAAAAATATATTGCATATTTTCATTTATTTTGTTATACTTTTTTTATTACAAAGAGGAGGCAAAATGAAAAAAGATAAATCGCAATTACAAGGTTATACCTTAATACTATTAGCTGGTTGCTTATGGGGAACAAGTGGTCTATTTGTTACTTTACTTAGCAATTTAGGCGCAACATCATATCTTAGTGGGTTTTCTAGGATATTTTTTGGAACACTGTTTTTAATTCCTGTTGTTCTACTTTTGTATGGCAAGGGCGGATTTAAGATAGATCGATATGGTTTTATATTTTCTATGGTAATGGGTGTGCTTTGCCAAGCATTATTCAATATTACATACAACCTATCAATTACTTCAATTGGTGTTTCTACAGCTTCTGTGCTACTATATACTGCACCAATTTTTGTGTGCATAATGTCTAGAATTGTATTTAGTGAACTTCTAACTAAGGTAAAGATGTTTGCGTTAATACTTAATATCATTGGCTGTATACTTACAGTTACCAATGGAGATTTTTCGACAATTAAATTTTCTGTCTTTGGTGTTCTAATGGGAATCTGTGCCGGTTTCTCTTATGGACTAATGACAGTAATGAGTAAATATATTTCTAACAAAGGCTATAATACTTTGACCGTAACCTTTTATAGCTTTGCTGCAGGGGCACTTGTAATCTCTTTATTTGCAAAACCTTTGACTACAGCTGCTAGCCTTATATCTCCGTTATTTTTACTTCTTGTAGTTGGCTTTGGTCTAGTTCCTGCCGCTGGTGCATATTTCCTATATATGAAAGGATTATCCAAGCCAGTTGAAACTACAAAAGTTCCTGTTATAGCTTCAACGGAAGCCATTGTAGGTGCAATTATTGGAGTATGCGTATTTGGTGAAGCCTTTGGTTTCTTTAAATTAATTGGTATTGCTTGCGTATTTGGTTCGATTATCATAATGAGTAATGCCAAAAACGTTTCAAAAGTAAAATAGATAGATTGTAAAGTAGCGACAAAGAGCTTTAAGATTAGTTAAAATCTTAAAGCTCTTTTACTTATGTTATCAATTTATTTAAAAACATTCTTTAGATGCTTGCAAATTGCATGCACCTTTATCTCACCTAGTTTTATTCTTCAAACACTAATTCATGGTATAGTTTAAGCCTTTCGCTTACCTGCTCTGGATTTCTCTCTGTAATCTTTAACAGAATAATTTCACATACCATCATAGATAATATACATGAATTGAAAAACGCATTTTCACTTCTGCCAGTTTTAATAAAGTACTTAGCATTAAGTATCTTTGCTGTAACCTGCGAATCCGTTAATGCTATTAACTTAGTCCCAATATTTTTGCAGTATTCAGCTATCCACTCCTCAGAAGTTCTAATAGTTGGAAAACTTGACATAATCACCAAATCATCCTTAGTTATCTCCATACTAAGGGCTCTCATTGCAACTCCTTCTTCCATAATTGCAACAGTATCAATGCCAACCAATGGTAAATAGTTATATAGGTACATGGCAACGCTTCTATCTGATCCAGCACCTACAACATAAACCTTTCTAGCAGATAATATTTCCTCAACCACTTCATCAACAATATGCAAATCTAGCTTTCCCAAAAAATCATTGCTATCATTTAATATGGTAGATTTATATTTTTCCACTACAACATCATTGGTTTTTTCCATAGTTTTTAGAACCTCATATGGACTTTTTTTGGAAAGCACTTCTTTCTTCAAATCCTTTTTGAAGGTCAAGTATCCTTTGTAGCCTATGCTTTGTGAAAATCTAATTACTGTAGTATCACTAACTTCTGCCTTTAATGCAAGTTCTTGGCTTGACATTGCTGTGATTTGTTCATAATTATCAACAACAAATTTAGCCACACGCTTTTCCTTTATAGAAAACCTATCCCAATTATTAATGATTTTTTCTTTAATATTATCTTTCATTGTTACCACCTATACTGAATCTAGCTTTCAATTTCAATTCGACCTGATGTAATGTATGAAATAGCATTGCAAATAGCTGCCGCTACATTGCTACCGCCCTTCCTCCCTCTTGCTACAATATGAGGTACATCAAGCTCTAATATTAGCTCCTTTGATTCTACAACATTAACAAATCCAACAGGAACTCCTATTATTAATTCTGGCTTAATCTTCCCTGCATTTACAAGTTCGTAAATTCTAACAAGTGCAGTTGGTGCATTACCAATGGCAAAAATAATTGGTTTATTCAATTTTGCCGCCTTATTAATACATGCAGTCGCTCTAGTAGTTCCAAGCTCTTTGGCTTCATTTGCAACATCTTCATCAGCCATAAAGCAAAGTACCTGTCCTCCATAGCTTTCAACTATCGTTTTGTTAACTCCTGCCTTTGCCATATTTGTATCAGTAACAATTATTGCACCCTTTTTAATCGCTTCAATTCCCTTTTTTACTGCATCTTTTGAAAAACACAAATTTGTCAAATAGTCAAAGTCTGCACTAGTGTGAATCGCTCTTTTGATAACAGGTTTTTCGTATGGATCAAGGTCTACTTTTGCCATTTCACTTTCGATTATTTCCATACTTCTTTTTTCAATATCCGCTGGTAACACATTTTGTAAATTAACCTTTTTTTCTACCATTTTATCTCTCCTTCAAACCCATTAGGTTATATATTTCATCAATATTAATGCTGTTTCTAATACCTTCTGCTAGTATATCGTATTGTTTTTCTCTAAAGTCACTTGTGTAATGTTCATCACCGGCTACAGGATTCTTGCCTATAGATAAGCTATCCTCTGGCTCAATATCCACGTCTAAAAACGGTACAATTCCCATAACCTTTTTCTTTGTAATTTCCTCAAGGCTGATAACACCATTTTTGAGTAATGCCTCATTTCCTCTAAACTTATTAATTATCAAGCCTTTTATAAGGTTTCTTTCATCATCAGTAAGTAACGCTAACGTTCCAACTAATGAAGCAAAAACTCCTCCTCGTTCAATATCTCCGACAAGCAGCACTGGTGCATTGCACATTTGAGCTATGAACATATTAACAAGATCGCCTTCCTTAATGTTGATTTCAGCTGGACTTCCTGCACCCTCAACAACAATAATATCATAATCTTTTTTGAGCTCATCAATGCACCCTTTAAGCATAGGTTCAAAGAACTCTCTATGCTCCTTGTAAGGTCTGCCGTCAGGGCTTTTCCATTCTTTGCCCTTTACAACCACTTCCATCTTACCCTTTGCAATTGGTTTTACCAAGATTGGATTCATTATCGCTTTGGCTTTTGTTCCTGCTGCTTCAGCTTGGAGAACCTGAGCTTTGCCCATTTCTAGCCCCTCTTCAGTCAAAAATCCATTTGAAGTTAAGTTTTGTGCCTTAAAAGGAGCAACTCTATAACCATCTTGCCTAAAAATCCTGCAAAGTCCAGTTACAATCATGCTCTTGCCAGCGTCTGAAGTTGTCCCTTGTACCATTATAATCTTAGCCATAATATATTCCCCTTACCAGATAATATTTTTCATCGTTTCGACAAAAAATAAGTTATCTTCGTTACTTTTAACTGCAATTCTACTATATTCACCCGTTAGTCCTATGTAGTTTCCGCAATTCCTTATTAGTATTCCCTGCTCTTCCATACTCTTTCTAAATTTTTGTGCCTTTTTGCCTAAGCCACCATCTTCAATTTTAAAAAATATGTAGTTCGCTTTAGTGTCAAAAACCTTAAAGCCCATAGCTCTAAGCTCTTTTATTAAAAATTCTTTTTCTCTATATATTAATTCTATAGCTTCTCTTAGGTATTCTTTTTCATCAAGAGCAGCTATTCCTGCCACTTGTGCCGGTGTAGACACACTCCATGGCTGCCCCATGTCTAATATTTTTTCGTTTAATTCTTCGTTGCTAGACATGGAAAACCCAAGCCTGAAACCTGCAAGTGCATAGTTTTTTGTAAACGCTCTCAAAATAATCAAATTGTCGTATTTGCCAAGACAGCCCTTCATTGTAAACTTCTCTGAATCTTTTAGAAACTCTATGAAACATTCATCAATTACCAAAATTATATCTTTTTGTTTTGCCTTTTCTATTATTGTTTTTAATAATTCTGGTTCAATTAATTTACCTGTTGGATTGTTTGGATTACACAAAAACATAATATCATAATCATCTTTGATTTCATCAATGAAATCCTCTGAAATGTTAAATTCGTCTTCTTCCTTTAGGAAAAAATGGTCTATGTTACAGTTTACTGTCAAAAGTGCTTTTTCATACTCAGCAAAAGTTGGCGCTATTAAGAGTGCTTTTTGTGGATTTACAGCCAAAACAATTCTAAATATTACATCGGCTGCTCCATTTCCACAAATAATATATTCTTCCTTAACACATTCAGCATTTGCAATCTTTGAAATCAAATCTCTACAAAGAGGATCTGGATAATTTGAACAGTCCCCAAGACAATTTTTGACTGCACTAATTACTTTGCTTGGAACTCCTAATGGATTAATATTAGCAGAAAAATCATATATTCTTTTGTTTTTATCTTTGCCATGAGAGTAAATATCCCCACCATGTACTAATTTTTTCATAATTTATGCTCCTATAACCACTCAATCACATACAAAATACTTACGCACGCTATAGCGCAAATTATAGCTGCACCATACATTAACCTTATACTTTGTTTTATATTCTTAGGTGATACTTCCCTTATCTTATCTCCAATAGTTTTCTTTTTGTATAATTTACCAAAATAATAGGCATCCCCTGCTAATTGAATTTCAAGGGCACCAGCGCAAACAGATTCTGTCTGTGCGCTATTTGGACTTGCATGATTAAACCTATCTCTCTTAAATATCCTTATAGCATTCTTGTAATTAAACCCTAACACAAATGATGAGCAAATCATTAAGCCTGCTGAAATTCTAGCAGGTATATAATTTGCTAAATCATCAAGTTTTGCTGCAAATCTACCAAAGAATATATACTTGTCATTTTTATACCCTATCATTGAATCGAGAGTGTTAATTGCCTTATACATAAACCCAAGAGGAGCTCCCCCAATAGCATAAAAAAGTAAGGGTGCAATTACTCCATCTGATGTATTTTCTGCTACTGTTTCTACCGTTGCCTTAGTAACGCCTTCGGCATTCAGTGCACTTGTATCTCTACCAACAATCATTGAAACAGCATATCTCGCTCCTTCCACATCTCTAGCCATTAAAGCCTTATATACTTTTAGACTTTCAACCCTCAAGGATTTTGTCGCCAAAATTTGATAACACATTATTGTTTCAGCTACAAAGCCTAGCCAAAAATTAATTTTGCCAAGAATTAGTATAATCGCAAGCGGTATCAAAAACGATAAAGATACAATTAATATTACCAATACGGCTCCGCCAATAAGTTCACCTTTTTCGGTTTTGCCACAAATTTTCCTAATTATTTTTTCAAAAAACTTAATTCCATTTCCCACAAGACAAATTGGATGAGGTAAGGCGTATGGATCTCCAACTATTAAATCAAGAATGAATCCAATTGCTAAACTTATTCCTCTCATTATCGCTTAAATTCCTCCAATAATTTTGTAATCATACTATCAATTGTAGCTTTTGCTGACACAATCACCTGCATATTATGCTCCCTTGCAACTGCTGCTGTCTGCTCGCCAATACAAAGTGCCTTGACAGAAGAATAATCTACATCCCTATTATTCTTCACAAATGCATGAACTGTTGATGCGCTAGTAAACATTGTAATATCAATACTTTCATCATAAGAATTCACTTGTTCTTCCATCACATCTTTGGTCTTGTAAATTGGAATATCGCTGTACGAAATACCTGCTTCAATTAAAGGTTTCACCACTTCTGGTGTTCCAATTTCTGCTCGAGGAATTAGAACCCTTTGTCCCTTACAGTTTTTTGCTAGTTCCTTGCCTAGTTCTTCACCATTAAAGACTTCTGGCACCAAATCTACCATAATCCCCTGATTTTCAATAACCTTTTTGGTTCCTGATCCAATAGCTGCAAATTTAATGTCACCAAGTTTTCTAATATCTATCTTCATCTCTCTTAGTTTATCAAAGAATATTTTAGGACCTATGGGACTTGTAAATCCAATCCAGCCATATTCTTTTATACTTGTTATAGCCTCTGCTAATTCAATATTATCTGCAATAGGTATTGTTTCAATTGCAGGTAGCATAACTACCTCACCACCTAGCATAGCTAGCTTTTCGCCAAGCTTAGAGCTTCTGTCCTGAGGTCTTGTCACTGCAATTTTAAGCCCTCCAAGAGGTCTTTTTTCTGCCCATGCAAAGTCATCAGCCAAAGAGCATACCTTGCCTACAATAATTATTGCAGGGGTTTTGACACCTTCTCTCACTGCATCCTTTGGAAGATTTGTAATATCCGATACAACTCTCCTCTGATGAGCCCTAGTTCCACGCTCTAAAACTGCGGCTGGCATATCCTTGTCCATACCTGCATTTATTAGTCCTTCGCAAATTTTTGGAAGAGAAGAAACACCCATCAAAAATATTAGTGTCCCATTTAATTTTACAAGTGATTCAAAGTCAATGTTTGGGGCTTCCTCATATTTTGTATGTCCAGTTATAACATGAAATGATGAGGTAAAATCTCTATGAGTTACTGGGATTCCATTATATGCTGGAACAGCTACAGCAGAGGTTATTCCAGGAACAATCTCAAATGGAATATCATTTTCACATAGAAGTTCTAACTCTTCTCCACCTCTACCAAATACAAAAGGGTCTCCACCCTTTAGTCTAACGACTTTCTTGCCTTTTTGAGCCTCAACAAGCAAGATTTCATTTATTTTTTCCTGGGGAACAGCATGATTCCCCGCAACCTTTCCTACAAAGATTTTTTGTGCATTTTGCGGTATCATTCCAAGTACACCTTGTCCCACAAGCTTGTCATAAACAACTACATCAGCATTTTCTAATACCTGCTTACCTTTTAAGGTAAATAGTCCCACATCAGAAGGACCTGCACCTACTAACCAAACTTTTCCTCTATTCATATTAGTCATTTCCTTCCCCCTTCAGTTTAACAGCAAGCTCTGTTGCTAAATCAATGCAGTCATTAACACTGCCCTTGATACTTCCTTTAATCTTAGATTTTGTTTCCTCATTATAATAAAGTCCAAAGATCTCTATTTCATCTTTGTCTGCCATTGCAAAAGCACCAATAGGCGAACTACACCCTCCATCAAGAACCCTTACAAACTGCCTCTCTGCCATTGCTTCGGTCCTACTTTTTGGATCATCTATACATTCTAAGTATGAGTAATCTTCGCCAGCTCTACCTTGAACTACCAATATTCCCTGGCCTGCTGATGGAATCATATCATTATGGTCAAAAACCTTGCTAATTCTGTCTCCAAGTCCAAGTCTTGTTAGCCCTGCATGGGCTAGAATTAGGCTTCCATATTCTCCACTATCAAGTTTGCTCAGCCTTGTAATAACGTTACCTCTGACGCTTTTGCTTTCAAAGTCACCGTATATCTCCTCTAGCTGCAAATTTCTCCTAGCACTTGAACTTCCTATAGGCATTCCTAAATCAATTTCAGTTTCTCCTTCTGGCAAAACAAGTACATCATAAGGATTTGCCCTCTTGCTAAATGCCAACAAAGGTAGCTCCTTGTTTTCCTCCATTGGTAAATCTTTGAGACTGTGAATAGTAATGTCTACACGCTTATCCATTAAAGCTTTGTCCAGTTCCTTTACAAACAAACCTTTGCCACCTATTTTATCCAAAGTTCTATCTAATATAATGTCGCCAGTTGTTTTCATAGTTACTAATTCAAGCTCAATTTCTGGGTGATTTTTTGCAATCTCATCCATAACAAGTCTAGTCTGCAAAACTGCCAACTTGCTATCCCTACTCCCTACTATCACTTTACGTTTTTTCATTCTCTATCTCCTTTGCAAAAGGTTCTTCACCTTGCCTGTTATTTCCTTTGCCAGTTTATGATTATTACCTTGCGCTGTAATTCCTATTGTAACGTCTCCATCAATAACTACACCTGGAAAGTAAAAGTCACAATTCTCTTTGTGGCTAACCACATTAACCATTTTACCTTGCTTTTTGCTTTCCTTGCCTATTTGCAAGTTTAATTCTTCATCGTCTGTCGCTGCAATAACATAATCCGCCTCAGCCAAATCCTCATTTTGATATTTTTTTGAAACAACTGTTATTCCCTTAATTTCCTCTAACTCACCTATGACTTTTTCACCAATCACTGTGATATTACAATCAAAATTGCTTAAAGTTTTTGCCCTTCTCAAAGCAATATTACCACCGCCAACAATCAAAACATTCTTACCTTTAATATTTAAAAAAAACGGAAACCATTCTTTTTTAGGTACAGAGCTTCTAGTTTCATTATTTACACCTACTATCATTTTTGCCGCCTCTGAAACGGAAACGCCAGCTTCATCTTTCGGTCTACCAATTACTAACAATTTGCTAGAAGTTTCCTTTGCCGCATAGTATTTTTCCATAAATCCGCCATTATTGCCACCATCCTTAGTGACTATAATAGTCGCTCCAATTTGTTTAATTAAAGCTACATTTAGGTCAAGAGTAAATGGTCCCTGCATACAAAGCAGCTGTCTGCCTTCATAGCCAAGTTTGTTGCACTCATCCACAATGCTCCCAATTGGCAAAACCCTTGCAAATAAACGTTCCTTGAAATTGGTAACTTTTGTAAACTTTTGTAGCTCCTTGCTACCAACTGTAAGTAAAACTTTTTCGTCTATACTGTTTAAATATTCTACTGCTTCCAAAACATTGGAAACAAAAATAACATTATCTGTATCTATTAATTTGTCCGAATCTGCTTTCCTTACCACCCTCAGATACTTTGTGTCTGTAACCTCTGATGCCTCTTTGATATTTTTAGTTACAATTTCTGCATACGGGTGTGTTGTATCAACAATTAAATCATAGTTATTTTTTTTTATAAGGTTAATCATATCCTCTTTAGTTAATCTACCTCTTATGATATTTACAGATGTATGTAAATTATCTAAAATTTCTTTACCATAATCTGTAGCAACACAAGCATCAACAATTGAATCTTTGCAAATTGCTGCTATAAGTGTTCTTCCTTCTGTTGTCCCTGCAAAAACTAAAACTTTTTTCATATCTATGCCTCTACTTTTTGTACCCTCTTGGTGTAACCATTTTGCCATTTATCTCTCTAGTCATACTGTTTCCGATATATACAGTTGTAAACATATCTACCTGGCATTCTCTCAATTCCTTTAGTGTTACAATTGTTGATTCTTCCCCTTCACGACATATATTTCTAACATAACCACAAACAGTTTCAGGTGACTTAGTTTCAAGCAAAATATCACATGCTTTTTGTAAGTAATCGTGTCTCTTTATGCTTGATGGGTTATATAGACAAATTACAAAGTCCCCTTTTGCTGCATTATCTAATCTTTTGGCAATTAATTCCCATGGAGTTAATAAGTCACTTAAACTAATAACTGCAAAGTCATGAATAAGTGGCGCGCCAAGAACTCCAGCACCACTACAAGCGGCTGTAATCCCTGATACAATTTCAATTTCAATTTCTGGATGCTCCTCAGCGACTTCATAAATTAGTCCTGCCATTCCATAAACTCCAGCATCTCCGCTACAGACCATTGCTACTGTTTGACCTTTTAGCGCTTCATCTACTGCCAATCTGCATCTTTCAACTTCCTTCTTCATAGGTGTTGAAAGAAACCTTTTGTGAGCAAATGCGTCCTTAATTAGATCAACATAAACGGTATATCCTGCTATAACATCGCACTCTTCCAAGGCTTCCATAGCTCTACCAGTGGCAAATTTCAAATCTCCAGGTCCTAGACCTACAACATATATTTTCATTTTTTACTCCTATTTTTTTACTGTTTCTTTTTTTGCTGACAAAAGCAATGCATCAAGACAGACTTCCCAATGTTCTTTAGGTAATGTATCTTTTAGTTCACATAGTAGCTTGTTTACAGCTCTACTCGCTGCACCTTCAATACTTTTCTTTAGGTTTTCTTTTTCGTCCTCAGAAAGTTCAAGATTCTTTATTTCTTTTTTTACTCTTGCCTGTGTATCTTTGGCAGTGGTTTCTGCTATTACATCAATCTTTTTTGTAAGTTTCCTAAAAGCTAACCATTGTTCAATATCATCTCTATAATTTGCCAAAATCACTTTTGCCCTATTAATATCTTCAGATTTTTTTTCGTCGGCTGTTGCATTACCAAGTCCATCAATATCACATATAGTTATATTATATTCCTCTCCTATTGCTGGATCGATATCTCTTGGGACTGCCAAATCAAGCCAAAATCCAGGTTCTCTCAGGGTTATTTCCTTTAAATCTTCCTTGCAAATAGTGAAATGTGGACTTAGAGTTGCACTAACTACAATGTCAGCTAATGCCACTGCAGTAATTCTATCTTCGTATGGAACCATTTGACAGCCTTTTGGCACTATTGAGGCTTGCTCCTCTCCATGATGATATTTTTTGCGAAGAGTCATCATGACTTCTGCACCACTTTCAAGCAAATGTTTCGCTATTAACTCACCCATTTTGCCATTTCCAATTATTAGACATTTTTTGTCCTTTAAATTGCCATACGCATTTTCAAGTTTTTTGACACCACTACTAGCAACTGATGGATTGTAGGACGTTAGTTTCACCGAGGTCTTAACTTTTTTGGCTGCTGTAATACTATTTTGAAACACCTTTTCAATAATTCTGTCTGCACACTTATTTTTGCTAGATAACTCTAGAGCATCTTTAATTTGGGTAATTATCTGATCCTCCCCAAATACCTTAGAGTTAATTCCACATGCCGTTACAAGTAAATGCTCAATGGCATCCTTGCCATTTCTACTGACAAAATACTTGTCATATGAATCCTTTTGCACACCTTTAATTTCACACAAAAATTTCTCAACATCAAAGTTTGCACCATCTTCGCCGCTAACCCAAAGTTCAGTTCTATTGCAAGTTGACAAAATCAAACAACCTGATACTTCCTCTTTCTCACTTAGAGTCTTCATTCCTTCGATTGCACCGTTTGTAGTGAATGAAAACAATTCTCTATATTCTAGGGAAGCCTTATTATGATCAATACCAACCATTTTAATTTGCATTATTTTTCTGCCTTTCTAAACTCATGTGTAAAAGCTGGATCATAAAGCAACGATCTTTCATAGTCGTTTCCAAGGAAGTTACCAACTAAAATTAATGCTGTTTTAGTAATGTTATTTTCCTTTGCGATTCCTGGCAAAGTTTCAATAGTTCCTCTAAATACTTTTTCCTCTGGCCATGTTGCCTTATAAACAATTGCCGCCTTTGTATCTTTGTCATATCCTCCAGCAATTAATTCTTTTGATAATTCTTCAAGCATCCCTGTGCTAAGGAATATTGCCATTGTAGCTTGATGTGCTGCAAATGATCTAATACTTTCTCTTTCTGGCACTGGAGTTCTTCCTGCCATTCTAGTAATAATTACTGACTGAGAAACATTTGGTAATGTATATTCTGCCTTTAGTGCTGCAGCTGCCCCACAAAACGAGCTAACTCCAGGTGTTACTTCATATTCAAATCCAAGTTTTTCAAGAATGTCCATCTGCTCTCTAATCGCACCAAATATGCTTGGATCTCCAGTGTGAAGCCTTACTGTCATCTTACCTTCCGCTTCCCCTCTCTTCATAACTTCAATTACATTTTCAAGGGTCATACTTGCACTATCAAAGATTTCACAACCTTCCTTTGCAATTTCCAAATGAGCAGGGTTTACCAATGAACCTGCATATATAATAATGTCTGCTTCCATCAAAAGTTTTTGACCTCTAACTGTAATTAAATCAGCCGCTCCCGCTCCTGCTCCAACAAAATTTATCATAATCTCTCCTTATTTCTCTTTAACTACTAATACTGAAAAGTAACTTGAATTTTCGTCTATTTCATCAACATTACGAAAGACTCTTTCACCTTCCATTCCACATCTCTCAACCATTTTAACTTCCTGGTTAGAATATTTATTTTTAATCAAATCTTTAATCTTTCCAATTGATTTGCCACTTTTCATTAGAACTTTAGTACCTTTAAGTTCCATAGCTTCCTCAAGTCCATCATATGATGCAGGAATTATATGAAGTGCATCTGCAGCCTCTGTCAATCCTTCGTTTAGTCTTGCTGAAACAGCGCAAAATGATGGTATACCTGGTATAATTTCCGCTTCGTACCCTTGATTCAAAACTCTCTCATGAACATAACAATAAGTTGAATAAATAGACGGATCTCCCAAAGTCAAAAAAGCAACATTTTTACCTTCATCTAAATATTTAATAATATCTTTTGCTCCTTGATCATGGCTTTTCTCTAATTCCTCTTTGTCCCTAGTCATTGGCATAGAAATCGAAACTACCTTTGATTCATCCAAATCAGGGACTGCACCTTTGGCAATTGTAAGAGCAACATTTATATCTCTACCTGATTTCGGTACTGCTATGATTTCTGATTCCTTAATTAGCCTTGCAGCTTTTAGTGTTACAAGCTCTGGATCTCCAGGACCAACACCAACACCAAATAATTTAGCCATCTATTTACCTCCTTGCATTTTGATTACTATTTCTTCTACATTGGTAGTTTTGCCTAGTAAGCCATACTTGTTGCTAAAGACAATTACCCCAATTTCCATTTGACGATTTAATCTCTCTCTTATATTTTTTTGTATATTGAAAAGTAACAATTCCATTACATCTTTTTCTATTTGTTCACTTCTAATAATTGACACACCTTCATCAACCATTACACATTCACTAATCCTATCTAATGTTTCACTTGATGCTCCACAGACTTTGGCGATTTCGCATAGAATTTCCATTCTCCTATCGCCATATTTTGAATGAGTATTCATCACTCCTCCAGCAACTTTAATTAGTTTTCCTAAATGCCCAGAAAAGATAATCCCTTTAAATCCCATTTCATTTGCAAAATCAATTGCTTCACCAACAAAATTGCTGCACTTAATTGTATCACTTTCACAAATTACTGTTTGGTTTCTCAAAAAATCCTGACCATAGTTTCCTGGCGTAATTACGATATACTCCTTGCCTTCTGCCTTTCTAACACTTAGTTCAACCTTAATAGTATCGATTAAAGCTTGCTCGCTCATAGGTTCAACAATCCCACTGGTTCCCAAAATTGAAATGCCACCGACAATTCCAAGCTTGGGATTAAAAGTTTTTTTTGCTAATTCTTCTCCATTTGGTACACTAATTTCAACTTCAAGTCCACCATCATAGCCACATAATTCCATGGCAATTTTTGCTTGCTCCATAATCATCTGCCTTGGCACTGGATTAATAGCTGCCATAGAGACTTCACATGCCAGCCCGGGCTTTGTAACCTTACCAACGCCCTTACCACCTATGATAGTCACTTCCTTTTTTTCCTTTAATGTAACTGTAGCAAAAATCAAAGCTCCGTTGGTTACATCTGGATCATCTCCGCTGTTCTTTTGAATTGCACAGCTAGCCTTTTGATTAGATATACAATATTCTAAAAGTTCAAGAGTCAACACTTCACCCTTTGGCGTTTTTATATTAACGGTATCAGTCTTGTTCCCTGTTATGGCGCCAATTGCCGCACCTAAAGTCGCAGCCGCTGCACAGGTTCCAGTTGTATACCCTTTTTTTAATTCTTTATTTTTCATTTTCTTCAATTTCTTTTTTTAGATGGTTCACGTAGATCTCTCTAATTTTAGGAAACTCTCCCATACCTCTTAAATCTACTGCAACATCATAACCTTCATTTTCAAAAACTGTCTTCCAAGAGTCTTCTTCATCACTAGCCATATCATTTGTAGCATGATCTCCTGCAACAATCATCATTGGTAATAGATGAACTTTTTTTGGATTGAACTCTTTAATCATTGGTAGTATATCTTCTAATTCTGGATAACCTTCTACCGTACCCACAAAGTAATTCTTATATGAAAGAGCCTTAAATCTATAATCCATTGCCGCATAAGCTGAATCAACATAATGACCAGTTCCATGCCCCATTAATACAACAGCTTCATCATCTTTGGCATAGCTTGTTTCTTCCACAATGCTATGACACACATCTTCATAATCTTTTGATTCTGTTAAAAGTGGTGCGCCGATTACAATTTTGTCAACCTGTGGTACAAATGGAACTATTAATCCAAGCATCTTCTCATACTCATCTCCATTTAAAATGTGAGTAGGTTGAACATATACTTTTTTGAACCCATCAGCAATAATTTTTTCCATTGCTTCTGTAACATTATCAATGTGGATTCCATCTCTCTTTTTGATTACATTCATAATCATTCCACTTGTAAATGCACGTCTAACTTCCATATCAGCAAAAGCATTCGCCATGTCATTTTCAATTGCTCCAATTGTCTTTTCTCTTGTTTCTTTGTAACTTGTTCCAAAACTAACAACTAATAAAACTTTATCTTTTTTCATACTAATACCCTTTCTATTTACAGTCCTTTATATATTCTTCTAGCTCCATTACATCTAACGGAGTTCTTAATTCTTTATTTAAAATACCTTGATCCACTAAATTGTCAAACAGTCTTAAAACTGTTGGTTTTTCTAAATTTGTCTTTTTGAGTAAGGTTTTTTGTCTAAATATTTCTTCTGGCTTACCTTCTCCAATTACTTCGCCTTCGTGAAAAAGTATAATTCTATCAGCCCATATTAATGCTCGATTTACATCGTGAGTTGAAAGCATTACAGTAATCCCCTTGTCGCTTAAGCCATCAATAATTTCATCAATTAACTTTGCGTGCTTTGGATCAAGCCCTGATGCTGGTTCATCAAGTATGATTACATCTGGTTCCATAACTACTATATCTGCAATAGCTACTCTCTTTTTTTGTCCTCCACTTAGGAAGTGAGTAGGTTTATCGCTAAATTCTCTTATATTTAATTCATCAATAATTTTATCAACCCTGGCGCTTGCCTCTTCCTCACTAATTCCAAGGTTTAAAGCACCAAATGAAATTTCCTGCCTAACATTTGCAGAAAAAAGTTGATTGTCTGGATCCTGAAAAACAATTCCTATCTTTCGTCTCACCTTTAACAAACCTTTTCGTGAATAGTCAATTTCTTCACCATTTATTAAAATTTTGCCCTCTGATGGTTTATTAATTCCATTTAGGCTTAGAAAAAAAGTAGATTTGCCAGATCCATTAGCTCCCATTATAGCTACCTTTTCTCCCCTATCAACTTTTAAATTTATACCTTTTAGAGCTTCGGTTCCATCTCTATATACATATTTTAAATTCTCAACTGTAAGAATATTTCCCACCTTTAAATTCCCCCATTTATTTTGCAAAACACAGCTACGGCTCCTACAAATATCAACCACAATGCCACTACAGATATTTCTTTTACTGATGCCTTGTTGCTTTCATAAAGAACCTTTATCTTTCCATCATAGCACCTTGATTCCATAGCATCATAAAGTAAAGAAGATTTGTGCAATGCTCTCATCAACAAAACAGATAGCATCATCCCCATTGAATTAATGGAAGTCTTGAAGTCTTTGTTGCCAAGCCTACAATTTTGTGAAAGCATTATAGCCGCTGCTATATCTCCAATTACAAATATGAACCTATACATAAGCATTATAATTTCCACTATAAGCCATGGACAGTGACACCTTTTCATCACAAATACTAAATCAAGCATTGGTGTTGTAAGAGACAAGAAGTATAAGCATGACACCGAGCCTAAAGCTATTACAATTAGTCTAATAGCATACATCAGCGAGTTATAGCTAACTGCCAAATAATGCTCCCCAATTGGTATGTTTAGTAAATCCATTGGTTCTCCTGTAAAATTAAATGCAATTGCAAATGTTCCAAGTAACAAAAATACAAATGGAGCAAGCATTAGCCTAATATAATTAGAAAAGGACGCCTTACTGTACAAAACAGTAAGACCTCCCATTATAAATAATACTAAGAAGGATACGACAAAAGATCTTGCGCCAACACAAATAAACAGTGTCAATACCGCCAGTACACTTTTCAAAAAAGGACTCTTATTTCTTATTGCGGATGAATACGCTAGTTTGTCTATTAGTATCATAATTTATTCTTTTACCTCTTCTTTTATTTCCTCGCTTTTATATTTCTTTCTTGCTACCAAATATCCAAGACCAAAGAAAAACACTCCCGAACCAAGTGCTGCTTGTAAACAAAATAGCAATGACTCAGTTTCACCACCTGGTGGCTCTAATATATGGCTAAACCAAGGTTTATAATCTTTGTCAATTTTGGTTATTTGTTCTTCAGCCTTGCCGTCAGCTCCACCAAATTCAGAATTCAGATTCATAGTCAAAGGGATAACTGCAATAATAGTTGCAATGACTAAGCATGCAATAACAATCTTTGTATTCTTGCTCATATTATTTACCTCCCTTTAAGTAACCAAGTTCAGTTAGCTCAGGTCTCGCAAAGCTTTCTAACCCTTTCATAACAACAACTGCAATTAGTCCCTCAATGATTGCCAAAGGTATTTGTGTCACTGCAAATATTCCAAGGAACTCAACTAAAGAGGCCTTAATACCTCCTACTTCTGATGGATGTGCAATTGCAAGCTGCCCTGCTGTAATGCAATATGTAAACAAGTCACCTAGTGCTGCTGCCAAAAACACACTTACTGATTTAGGCGCACCAAGCTTACCCGAGATTTTATATACACCATATGCCAAAAAAGGTCCAGCGATAGCCATTGAAAACGTATTTGCACCAAGCGTAGTAAGTCCTCCATGAGCAAGCAAAATAGCTTGAAATAGCAAAACAATTATTCCGATTATTGCCATTGCTGCTGGTCCAAATAACATTGCGCCAAGCCCTGTCCCAGTCGGATGCGAACTACTCCCTGTTACTGATGGTATTTTAAGTGCAGATAAAACAAAAGCATATGCGCCTACCATCACTAATATAAGCAATACCTTTCTGTTCTCTGCCAAAGTTTTCTTAATAGAAAGAAACCCTGCAACTAAAAAAGGTATACAAATTACACCCCAAATTATTGCATGGGTTGGTGGTAAATACCCTTCCATAATGTGCATGGCATTTCCAACTGATGCTGTTCCAAGCATTAGCGAAAGTGCTATGGTGAGAATTAAAATTCTACGCTCTAACTTTTTCATTTTTTTCATTTTTCCCTCCTTAAATTAAAAAAACACTATTTCAAACATTTGAAACAGTGCAATAATTGGGCATAGCCCTGATTATTACACTTCCTCATCCTTCGTAAGAAAATGTATGTGTCTTTAATAAAATTAAAGACCTATATCACAGGCAGGTTTTCTGGCTTAGGCGTCAACATTATATTCTAATCTTCCCATAATTAACAGTGATGCTAGTGAATATAACTCGTCCAATACAGCGGCGTGACCGCGCGGGATTTAAACCCGACTTCCCTATTACCTCAGCAGGAAATTACTGAGCACCTAGATATCTAAATTGTACCCTCCTATTATACCATCATATCCTATATATTTCAACAAAAACTGTTCCCAAAGCACTGATTTACAATGCAAAAATAAAAATAGCCCTAGTTTATTTTGGCAGATACTCCCATAAGGATGGTGAAAATAGAAAAAGGGCAAACCAAGCTTGTTAGCAAGGTTTGCCCATACTTTTATCATAAACAATTAGTCTAAATCCTGAATGTTCATCTTGTCCAGTTGAGACCGAATTTTTATTTTTTCTCTACTCCCAAAATAAATACCTAGCAAAACAATCGTCGGTATGTTGTTAAGCAGAAATGTTTTTGCAATAAGCCTAAACACTTCACCGCCAGTCATACCATCAAAAGCTGCTATATTGAAAACCATCAGCAACGAATACAGCAGCGTGATTGTCGGAAGTATAAGTCCCAGCCATTTGTTTTTCTTCTTAGACAAAAATATTTGAAGAAAAACGCTTCCTACTAATAGTGCACTAACAATAAACAGTATAATTGTTACATTCTTCACCTTACTCCACTCCTTTCGTTTTTTTGTATTCAGAAATCAACAGTTTGGCAGTATCAAAATCCACTTTATCATTTAACGCTAGCCGTTTAATAAGAGAAATGTATGGCTCATTAGCAACATCTTCACTTATCTGAATTTTTTGTATCAACTTATCCAGCCTTAGCCTCACTGTAGGATAAGTTACCTCATATTGATTTGCAATCTCTTTTAGAGATCCCGAAGCCAAAAGGAATTTTTTAATAAAAGATACATCTTCGTCATCGAGGTTTAGCATCCATTCAGGAACAATTTCAATCGACATCCCTTCCCCCTCCTTTAATAATATTAATTATAAACCTTAACATTATTAAAGTCAATTAAAATGTTCTTGTTTAATAAAATATTAAAAGTGGGTTTTTAGATATCCACCACCCTTTTACATGGATTGACTGGGTTATTTTTGGTATTACTATACTCTATACATTTACTTATAAAATTTCTTGGAAATTCTAAATTTGAATAGTAATGAAAGTGTGGATATCCAACAAACATTTCATTATCACTACAAATACACTCCCATTTACGGCTACCTACTGGTTTTGCCGCCATACAGGCATCTCCTGTTTTTTGAGAGTCCCAGTAATGAAATTCATGGGCCTTTAGTTTCATTCCCTTTTGCCCTGCAACTGTATCCCTTTGGATTGTTACATCAATATACCCAAATCTGCCAAGCTTACCTGTTGGAAATGATCCTCCATCTATCACACCTACCATATCAAATGACTTCCCATCATCATCTTTAATCCATTTGTGTAGATACATAAATCCGCCACACTCTGCCAGAATTGGCATTCCATCTTTGACACGCATATTTATTTCTTCTCTAAGATGTTTGTTCGCCTCCAGTTCTCTAAGGTAAAGTTCTGGATAGCCTCCGCCAAGGATAACGCCTCCAATATTTTGCGGTAGAGGTTCTCCATCAACTGGGCTAAAGTAAACTAATTCTCCCCCCAGTTTCTCCAAAAGTTCCAAATTATCCTTGTAATAAAAGCAAAACGCCTTATCCATAGCCACTGCAATTCTAACATTCCCTAGCCTTTGAATCTTGGAAATTTGACTGTCGTCATACTGTATCGCCTCTGCTTCTTTTCCAATTTCAACAAGCATGGATAAATCTATTGTTTCCTTAGCAGCACTACCAATATTCTCTATTATCTCTTTTAGGTTTCCAATTTCACTTGCTGTAATCAGCCCAAGATGTCGACTTTCAATTGAACAGTTATTTAAAATTGGCAAGTACCCAGCAACCTTAACAGGTAACTCTTTTTCGATTAAATTCTTAATCATAGGATACATCATTCCCGAAATTCGATTTAAAATTACAGCCTTAATATTGCTATCTTTTTTGTATTCCATAAATCCTTTAATTTCAGCAACAATTGATGTAGATTTACCTTTGCAATCAACTACCAAAATCACAGGTGTATTTGTAACCCTAGCAAGGTCATAAGTGCTTGCAGTTGTAGTCACACCTCCAAGGCCATCATAATATCCCATAACACCTTCCATAACAGCAAAACTTCCATCTTTGGTGCTATTTGCAAGAAGATACTTAGTTAAATTTTCATCAGTAAAAAACAAGTCTAGGTTCCTAGAGGAAATCCCAAGCACCTCACTATGAAACATCGGGTCAATGTAGTCTGGCCCACATTTAAATGCTTTAATATTCTCAGCATTATCTTTGAGTGCCTTTAAAATACCACAAGTTACAGTCGTCTTGCCCGAACCACTATTAGTTGCCGCAAGTATAATTCGTCCAACATCTTGTTTGATAGTCGCCATTATTAAACCTCTTTTATTCTCTGCCCAGTAATTACAAACACTGGGTTTAGTCCATTCATCATATGATATTTCCCTGCAACTTTGGTCCTTGCTGTTCCTATCTGCACGATATCACACGCCATATTAAATTTATCTAAGGCTTTAATCGCTTCGCCTACAGTTTCAAGAGCTATAGCATTAATTACAACTCTTATATCTTCATTTTTTTGAAGCAATAACTCCAAAATACTTTCCAGGTTTCCTTTGCTACCTCCTATAAATGCCTTATCTGGCACTGGCAAATCAACCATAGCATTTGGGGCAAGTCCTTCAATAACCTTTAGATTCTGTACTTTGAAATTCTCCTTATTTTGGTGTAAAAGAGAAACTGCATCTTTGTTAGTTTCAATTGCAAATACAAATCCCTTTTGAGCTTGTAACGCCATTTCAATTGAAACAGAACCTGTACCAGCACCAACATCATAAACCACATCATTTGGACATATTCCAAGCTTAGAAATAGAAACACTTCTAACTTCTTCCTTAGTCATTGGAACACTTCCTCTAATAAATTCATCGTCACTAATACCATGAACCCTAGCCCCATTTGTTCCAGCTTCCTCGTTAATTACCATCATAACGCTTAGCGGGTCAAATTCCATATTTGCCACAATAGAAGCCTTGTTTGTAAAGATAAACTCCTCTTCATATGAAAGCTGTGCGCCAACAAATACTTCTAAATCGCCAAGACCAAACTCAGTTAGCATTGAGCAAACCTTTGCAGGTGTATTATCCTTACCCAGTAAGAAAAAAGTCTTTTTGTTTGAAAGAACTTCTCCAAGAGGATTTCCATTTCTCCCATGAAGACTTACGACTTTTGCATCATCCCAACTAATACCAATTGCTGCCGCAAAATATTGAAGCGAACTAAGCCCAGGTACAAGAGTAACATAAGCATTATCGCATAATTCAAACATCATTGATTTTAGCTTTTTTGCACCGCTATAAAACCCTACATCGCCAGACATTAGCACTGCAATATTTTCATTTTCATCTCTCTTATTTATTTCTGCTATTATTTCTTCTGGGTTAATACCATAAAAAACGTCTACACCATCTTTTTTGAAAGCGTCGACCATTCTCTTTGCTCCAATTAAGAATGTACTTTCTGAAATAGCTGATTGTCCCCAAAGCGTAATCGTTTGAGGGTTTCCCATGCCAATCCCAATTATATTAACTACCTTCATAATATTTCTCCACTTCTATACTCCAAAGAATTCTCCTATTGTCTTTAGTGTTTTTGAAATTTCTTCGTCTGTATGTGCATTTGACATAAACATAGCTTCAAATTGTGCAGGTGCAATATAGCTACCATTACCAAGCATATGTTTAAAGTATTCACTGTACCTGCCTACATCAGAAGTCTTAGCTGATGCAAAGTCAGTAACAGGATTTTCTGTAAAGAAAAGTGATCCTATTGAACCGATTTTGTTAAATGTTAGATTGCTCTTTGATACATCTAGAATTTCTTTGATACCATCAAATAGCTTATCTGTTAATCTATTAATATTTTCGTAAACTTCTTTGTTATCTCTTAGATAAGTTAATTGTGCAATTCCTGCAGCCATTGCAACTGGATTACCAGCTAAAGTTCCAGCCTGATAAACCGGTCCAACTGGAGCTACCATTTCCATGATTTCTCTTTTACCACCGTAACATCCAACTGGCATTCCTCCACCAATAATCTTGCCAAAAGTAGTCATATCTGGTTTAACATTTAGAAGCTTTTGAGCTCCACCTGCATCAAGTCTAAATCCTGTAATTACTTCATCAAAAATAAGAACAGCACCTTCTCTAGTACAAACGTCTCTAAGTCCTTCAAGGAATCCTGGAGCCGGAATAACTACCCCCATATTTGCCGCTACTGGTTCTACAATTATTGCAGCAATTTCACCTTTGTTTTCCTCAAAATGTTTATATACACTTTCAAGGTCATTATATAGTGCAAGGAGTGTATCTTTGGCAGTTCCCTTTGTTACACCTGCACTATCTGGAGTTGCTCCACCATCATAAATCAATCCTGAACCAGCTTTAACTAGCAAAGCATCATGATGTCCATGGTAACAACCTTCAAACTTAATAACCTTATCTCTACCAGTATAACCCCTAGCCGCTCTAATAGCACTCATTGTAGCTTCTGTTCCTGACGTAACCATTCTCATCATTTCCATAGACGGAACCATTTCATTCATTAACTTTGCCATTTTTATTTCTATTTCTGTTGCCGCACCAAAGCTAAGACCAAGTTTAAGTCTCTCCTCTACTGCCTCACGAACAACGGTACTGTTATTTCCAAGAATCATTGGCCCCCAAGAACCAATATAATCTATATACTTATTTCCATCAGCATCATAAATATATGCGCCATCAGCTTTTTCGATAAATCTTGGAGTATCTTTTACCGCCTGAAAAGCTCTAGCTGGACTATTTACTCCTCCTGGAATGTATTTTTTTGCTTCTTCAAACAGCTCTCTTGATCTTTTAATTTCGTTCATTATCCAATTCTCCCTTCATCAATTAGCTTTGCAATTTCTTTTGCAAAATAAGTAATAAGCATATCTGCACCAGCTCTGTAAATGCTTGTTGTAGTTTCAGCAATCATTCCTTCTTCATCAATCATTCCAGCAATGGCAGCCGCCTTAATCATTGCATATTCACCACTAACGCTATAAGCTGCAACAGGAACGTTAGTATTATCCTTAATTTCTCTAATAATATCTAAATATGAAAGAGCAGGTTTAACCATAACAATGTCAGCGCCTTCTTCTAAATCAAGCATAACTTCTTTGATAGCTTCTCTCCTATTGTGAAAATCCATCTGATAAGTTTTTCTATCACCCTTAAAGTTATCTGAACCTGCAGCCTCTCTAAAAGGCCCATAAAAGTATGATGCATATTTAGCCGAATACGCCATAATTGGTGTATCAATGAAACCTTCTGCATCTAAAGCTTCTCTAATTGCTTTAACTCTACCATCCATCATATCAGATGGTGCAACCATATTCGCACCAGCTTTAACCTGCGATACTGCTGTTTTTGCCAGCAACGGAAGCGTCTTGTCATTATCTACAGAGTCACCTTTAATTATTCCACAATGTCCATGAGATGTGTATTCACACATGCAAACATCTCCTATATAGTATATTTCAGGAAAAGCCGCTTTAGCCACCCTAAAAGCCTCTTGAACAATCCCATGTTCGTCATAAGCACCAAGTCCGCAAGGATCTTTTTCTTTAGGTACACCAAAGAACATTACATTACGAATTCCCGCATCATAAACCTCTTTTAGCCCTTCAGCAAGGGTATCAAGGCTATATCTATATTGTCCTGGCATAGCTTCGATTTCCTTTTTAATACCTTCTCCTTCTTCTACAAAAATCGGATAAATTAATGAATTTTTGGAAATTCTAGTTTCTCTAGTCATATCCCTAACTCTTTCATCCATTCTCATACGTCTTGGTCTCATTAACATTTTTTTACTCTCCTTTTATAACCGCCGCAGATACAGTTACCCCATCTTTGGCAAACTTCTCAAATAATATTTCTCCATTATTACTAACTAAAGTTGCAGCCCTCTGGCAAACGTTATCAGTTCCCGTAACACTTTTCACAAAATCCGATGGTTCAAATTCACCTTCTGCTTCTTCAAGTTCCTTTGCTGTATATGTAATCATTTCACAATCAAGTTCACGACAAAACTCAATTAAACCTTGTTCATCCTTCTTAATATCTATAGTTCCAATTCTATCAATTGCTCTAAAATCAATGTCCTCTTCAAATAGCTTTGCCAAAACTACCTTTTCTATTGTAGTTTTGTCTGTATCCTTTTTGCAACCTATTCCAAGCGCAATCTTTTTTGGTATTAGCTTTAATTCTCTAGAAAACACATTTTGTCTTTTCCAAGAAATATTAACACCTATATCAGTTTGATCATTTAATAATAAATCCTTTGGCATATTATCTCCAAGGTCAATTTGACTTACCATACCAACTTTTATTCCCTTTAACAGAAACATAGCAATTTTTTTTGCCATTGCCATATCGCCTATAACCATATTATTTTTAACTGCCCACTCATCAATTGCAAGCTTTCCATTAACATCCGTTGATGTCGTTATTACCGGTGTACTTCCCATTTCTTCTCCTATCATTCTCGCTATGTCATTTCCCCCGCCAATGTGGCCAGATACTAATGATATAACAAAATCCCCTTTATCATCTAAAACAACAACAGCAGGATCCACAGTTTTTGAAACTAAATATGGTGCTATTGTTCTCACTGCAATTCCTGTTGCTGAAACAAATACAATTAAGTCGCAATCAAAGAAACAAGCTTGAGTCCATTCCTTTAGAGGAATCTCTTTGCTCCTAAACTCACATATAAAGTTTTTACGCTCTAATGCTGCCTTAACTTTGGTAGCAGTATTCTCCCCTTGAGGAGTAAAGTAAACTATTCCCGCTCTCATATTTGCCCTCTTCTTTGATCTTTGTATTCTATATTTTGTAGCTTTTGCCACTTTCAGTTGTAGCAATTCCACCAAGTGAAGTTTCTTTGTGCTGTATTGGCATTAATTTGCCAACCTTATACATAGCCTCAATCACATCATCTGCAGCTATTCCACACTTCATTCCACCAAGAGCCAAATCCGCACTCAAAAGCGCATTCACCCCTTGAGAAGCATTTCTCTGTGCGCAAGGTATTTGAACTAATCCTGCTACTGGATCACAAACTAAACCCATAATATTAATTAACGATATAGCAAAACTTTCTATACATTCCTCGTTACTTCCACCCTTTAGGTAGGTCGCTCCTGCTGCTGCCATTCCTGCTGCAACGCCGCATTCAGCTTGACAGCCTCCCTCTGCACCCGATACTGTAGCGTTTTCAACAACAACAGCACCAACTCCAGATGCAATAACAAAAGCATTTAGCAATTCCTCTTTAGAAGCATTACATTCTTCTGCCACTGTAAAAAGGACAGCTGGGACAATCCCACAAGATCCTGCAGTTGGCATTGCACAAATTTTGCCCATAGCAGCATTAACTTCGCTACAAGAAAGAGCCCTTGCCATTACTTTATTAATTGTCTTGCCACATAAAGTATCGTCTCTATTTGCATATTCATCTTGAGTTTTTGCCATTCCACTAATAAATGTTTCCTTTAGGGAATCACTATCCAAAATCGCCCTTTGAGTGGAATTCTTCATTATTTCACATCTATATTCAAGCTCTTCAAAAATTTCTTCAATACTTTTTTCTGAGTGCTTAGTTTCGTTTTCCAAAATTATCTCGCAAAGTGTCATTTTTCTATTTGAAGCCTCAGCAAGCATCCCCTTTAAACTATTATACATTTTGCCTCCTAGCCAATATCAATAACTCTAACAAATTTAATAACCTTGAAATCAGCAAGCTTATCTGCAATTTCAGAAGAAATATTATCATCAACCTCTATTATACACATGGCATCCTCACTTTTGGCACTTCTGCTAACATTCATAGTTGCAATATTAATATTACCATCAGCAAGCACACTTGATATATGACCTATTACCCCTTTTTTATCTTCCTGTCTCACAAATATAGTATTTAGGTTACCACTTATCTTTACGCCGTATCCATCAATTTTAGTAATTAGGATTTCTCCACCACCAATTGATGCCCCCTCAATTCTACCCAAAACATCGCCATCTTTATAAAAAGTTATTCTAACTGAATTTTCGTGTGCGTTTTCTAACTGCACACTTCCAAAACTGAACTCTATTCCTCTTTCTCTTGCTATCTCAAAAGCCTTTGGTATACGATCATCATCTTCAAAAATGCCCATAACTCCTGCTAGAAGTGCCTTGTCAGTTCCATGCCCTTTTCCTGTTTTTTCAAAAGAGCCATGTAACAAAAACTCCACCTTGTCAAAGTCTTCTTTTACAATTTGTTTTGCCACTCTGCCAATCTTGGCAGCTCCTGCAGTATGGGAGCTTGACGGCCCTATCATAATTGGCCCTGCTACTGTAAATATACTTTTATTCATAACTACCCCTTATCAAACCCTTTTAAAAAAGGGCATCAGATTACTGACACCCATTTATATGTTTAAAATTCTGCTGTCTTTGGTGTTCTTGGGAATGGTAGTACGTCTCTAATATTGCTCATACCTGTTATGTACATAATCATTCTTTCGAATCCAAGTCCGTATCCTGCATGTTTAACACCACCGTACTTCCTTAGTTCTAAATACCACCAGTAATCTTCTTCTTTAAGATCCATAGCTGCCATTCTTTCTTTTAAAACGTCTAAACGCTCTTCTCTCTGGCTTCCACCAATAATTTCGCCAACCCCTGGAACTAATAAGTCACAAGCTGCAACAGTTTTGCCATCGTCATTTAATCTCATATAGAAGGCTTTAATGTCTTTTGGATAATCTGTTACAAATATTGGTTTTTTGAACACTTTTTCTGTTAAGTATCTTTCATGTTCTGTCTGTAAATCAATTCCCCATTCAACTGGATACTGGAATTCTTCTCCTGATGCTTGAAGGATTTCAACAGCCTTTGTATATGAAACTCTTTCAAATTCTGAGTTTACAATTACATTTAATCTATCAATTAGACCTTTGTCAATGAAATTATTAAAGAATTCCATTTCTTCTGGTGCTTCTGCTAAAACATATTTAATAATGTATTTGATCATTGCTTCTGCAACTTCCATATTTCCTGCTAAATCACAAAAAGCAATTTCAGGTTCTATCATCCAAAATTCAGATGCATGTCTCGCTGTATTTGAATTCTCTGCTCTAAAAGTAGGACCAAAAGTATATACATTTCTAAAAGCAAGAGCAAAAATCTCAGCTTCTAGCTGTCCACTTACAGTCAAACTTGTTTCTTTACCAAAGAAATCTTCGCTATAATTAATTTTTCCATCTTCCATTGGAAGGTTGTCCATATCAAGAGTTGTTACTCTAAACATTTCTCCTGCACCCTCAGCATCACTTCCTGTAATAATTGGAGTATGAACGTACACAAAGTTATTGTCCTGGAAAAATTTGTGTATTGCATAAGCAACCAAAGATCTAACTCTAAAAACTGCACTAAAAGTGTTACTTCTTGGTCTTAAATGTGCAATTTCTCTTAAATATTCCAAAGAATGTCTCTTTTTTTGAAGTGGATAATCTGATTCAGAGCCAGCTTCAATAACCACTTCACTTGCCTTTAATTCAAATGGCTGCTTTGCATCTGGTGTAAGTGTAAATATCCCCTTAACCATTAATGCTGCTGAAATTGGTGCTTTAGATATTTCTTCAAAATTTTGTATATTTTCTGATTCGTAAACAACCTGCATAGATTTAAAAAATGAACCATCGTTTAGTTCTATAAATCCAAATTTATTAGAGCCTCTATTTGTTCTAATCCAGCCCCTAACAACGATTTCTTGGTCCGCAAATTTGTCTGAATTTCTAAACAGCTCTTTAATCATTATATCTTTCATCTTAAATATCCTTTCGTTTTTAAATTACCTATCAATTATATACGTTTTTTGTTGAATTCTCAACCTATATTTTTGGTATTACAACAAGTTACAGGGATATTCTTTGTAATTTCAAAGAATAAAATATAGTATTATCAAGGTAAATTATAATCTTATAAACAATCTCCCCCTTAGACATTGCCTAAGAGGGAGATTTTATGAAATAGATTTACCGTTTATTTCTATCCAAATAATTTAATTGTTGCATTACCCATTTTGTAATCCTTTTGAACATTTTTCATTGACTTTACATCTACCCATTTAGAACCTGTTAATACAGCACTTTGACCCTTGCTGTAATCAAGTTTAACGTAATTATTGATGTCATATCTAACGTTTTTCACTTCAAATGGCAAGCTATACATTTTCTTTCCATTTTCCATATAGTATGATTCAACAATTACAGAAAATTTGCTTCCCTTTGGAATATCCAAAGTAGTATCAAATTCCAAAGTATGGTATCCTGCAAACTCTTCTTTAAAAGATTTTTTTAATAATAGCTTCCCTTTTTCTGGGCTAGTTTTTGATGGGTTCAAATAAACTGATACATTTACAGTTGAATTTGCACCTATAGTATATGTGCCTGCAGAGTTGATCTTTTCATCACTTCTCGCTGTAAATATATTTGCACCTTTAACCCTTTTTTCGTATATTAATGATGCATCTCCAGCTCCAACTCCATCATACTGATAAATAGTATTCTTTGCGTGTTTAGTATTACTTCCTTCATACTTAACCTTCTCACCATCAAAGAAAGTAGGTTCTACAATATTTGCATCATAATAAGACATATAGAAATACCCTTTGTCACCAAAGTCTTCTCCCCAGCTATTCTTTACAATCCAGGCTCCATCACCCTCAGGGATTTTGCCTTTAGCTGTTTTAAAATCTTCTTTTTTCATATTATCATCCCAACCAACTATTGATACTTCATGATTGGCAGTAATATTTTCATTACAATACTGCGTATTTTTGGTGTCGTTAAAGAATGGATCCTTTCCTTCAAACTGTTTATCCTCAGAAGTCGCATAGTATCCAGCACTTAGAGCACCTTTATCCATTATATAACGTTTCATAATTTCTGTTGCAGCTTTATCTAAAGCAACCTTCTTTTTCTTACCCACCTTAGTTATTGGTTCTGGCAAGTAGTCAGCATCTTCAAGCTTAATTGTACTTTTAGTACTTAATGATGTTGATAAATCCTTTAGTTCTTCAGTGTATGGCGCATCCTGTTCATCAACGGCTCCATACCATCTTGCAAGTGCCGGCACAGAAATAATTCTGCTTCCACCGATCATATAAATATCATCATCTACATATGTTAACATAGTATCTTTGCCTGCATATGTACTCTTAACTCCGCTATTACTGCCTTTGTAACCAAAGTATGCCAAATGATGCTCTGATAAATCAATATCACTTGTTGCATTACCAGCCTTGATCAATCCTGATTCAAGAGAAGATATTGCGCCAAAAGTCCAACATGTTCCATAAGCACCTTGATTTTTGACCTTTGTTGATTCATTTCTAAGTGCTAAGTTGTATGTACTTGGAAGTCCCATACCCTTAGTTTTACCCATTACTGGTTTTAAAATATCAGCATTTTGATATCTAAATCCTCGTCTATCTCCATTCTTTTCTATACTTCCAACTTCATGTATTTTGCTGTCATCAAGGGAATTTACATTCCCAGCTAGAGAAACTGTTGGAACCATAGAAGTTAGCATCAACGCCGAAAGAGCTATAGACGCTACAATCTTTTTCTTATTCATTTCACCCTCCTACTCCTATATGAATAACTATAATCCATTTCATTGAGTTTATCACACCAACTATCCATTTACAAGATATAGCAGGAAACCTTAAGAATTCTTAAGGTTAATGAATCATTTTGTTGCATTATCCTATACCCACTAGTAAAATTAGTTTATAAAAACTAGTTTATATAAAAAGTCATCAACAAGAATGGAGTAAGAGCAATGAACATATTATTCTTAAACGGAAGCCCTAAGGGCAAAAATAGCGTTACTATTAAAACCGCTCAATATATCGAAAAGCGTTATCCAGCAAACAACTATACATACCTTAATATCGGGCAACAAATAAAGTCCCTTGAAAAAGATTTTACAAAGGCTGAAGCAGCAATAACAAATGCTGATTTAATTGTTTTTTGCTATCCAGTTTATACTTTTATAGCACCATCTCAAGTTCACCGTTTCATTGAGATTTTAAAAGAGAAACAACTCCCTCTTTCACAAAAATACTGCGCTCAGATTACCACATCAAAGCATTTTTACGATGTTACCGCACTTAAATTCATTGAAGAAAACGCATATGATTTAGGTTTTCGATACCTAAGCAGCCTATCTGCCGATATGGATGATCTGCAATCAGAAAGTGGGCAATTTGAAGCCGATTGTTTTTTTGATAAAATATTATTTGATATTAAAAACGATATTTTTAAACAAGGTAAACCTTCAGCAAATAGAGTTGCTCATACCACCTACATTTCATCCCTTGATGATATACCCAAGAAATCTGACAAAGATATAGTACTTGTAACTAACGCTTCGCAAAGTGATGAAAACCTAAACAATATGATCTTAGATTTCAAACACGCTTCCGCCTACCCAGTTCGTGAAATTAACATTAGAGATTTCCCTTTTAAGGGCGGTTGCCTTGGCTGTATGCAATGTGCTATTAGCGAGAAATGCGTATATAATGACAATTTTGAAGATCTTCTCAGAAATGAAATACAAAATGCTGATGGTATTATCCTTGCATTTACAATAGAAAATCATTTTACACATTCAAGTATGAAATGTTATGATGATCGTCAATTTTGCAATGGACACAGAACCCTTACAACAGGTAAAGCAACAGGATATATCATTAGCGGAAACTATAGCCAGGAAGCTAATCTGCAAATGATAGTTGAAGCCAGAGCTAACGTTAGCGGCATGTACTTTTGTGGTGTAGCTGGTGATGAAGGTTCTACTACAAATGAAATCTCAAACCTAGCAAAGACTCTTGACTTCGCACTATCAAATAGTTTAAAACAGCCTCCAAACTTTTACGGTGTGGGAGGCTCCAAAATATTTCGTGACCTTGTCTACCTTATGCAAGGTTTGATGCAAGCTGATCATAAGTTTTATAAGGCCAACGGAATATACGACTTTCCTCACAAAAAGAAGGGTATGATGTTTTTTATGAAGTGCTTAGGACTAATGATGAAATCTCCTAAACTACAAAAAAAGATGCAAAGTAAAATGTCAGAATTCATTTGTGCACCTTATCAAAAAGTCATAGATAATGTAAAACCAAAGAAATAAAATATACAAGCCAATTCCTCACTTGATTTTATTTGCAAAACAGCGACAATTCCTCTACGAAATTGTCGCTGTATATTTTTATAAAACATGTTGTTATAAACAGTAAGTTCTAGTAAAGCTTTGCTCCTGCTGGAATTCTATCATCTACCATCAAAAGGTTAAGACCTTCACGTCCATCTTCTTCATGTACTGCTGAAATCAACATTCCACAAGAATCAATACCCATCATTGGTCTTGGAGGTAGGTTTGTGATTGTTATGCAAGTCTTTCCAACCAATTCTTCTGGCTTGTAGTACTCATGAATTCCACTTAAAATCACACGATCTACGCCACTTCCATCATCTAAAACAAATTTTAAAAGTTTTTTACTCTTTTCAACTGCTTCACAAGCTTTTACCTTTACCGCTCTGTAATCAGACTTCGCAAAAGTCTCAAAATCTACCATTTCTTCAAAAAGTGGTTCGATTTTAACTTTAGAAAAATCAATCTTTTCTGATACTACTTTTTCTGCTGAAACAACTTTTTCTGCTTTTTTTGCATTATCAGGAGCTCCGATTGGCTTCATTGTTGGGAATAAAATAATATCCCTAATTGAAGCAGCATCTGTAATAAGCATGATAACTCTGTCAATACCAATTCCAAGTCCACCTGTTGGAGGTAGTCCTACTTCTAAAGCATTTACAAAGTCTTCATCCATTGGATGTGCTTCATCATCAGTACCATCATCTAACTGAGCTTGCTGTTCTTTAAATCTTTCATACTGATCAATTGGGTCATTAAGCTCAGAGAATGCATTTGCAATTTCCCATCCATTGATGTATGCTTCAAATCTTCTAGTAATTCTTGGATCTTCAGGATCTCTCTTTGCCAAAGGTGAAATTTCTACTGGATGTCCTGTTACAAATACAGGCCCATCAAGAAGCCCTGGAGCATCTTCGCAGTATTCTTCAAACATTTCTGCCAAAATCTTACCTCTAGTCCAGTCTCTTACTTCTTCCTCTTCCATTCCATATCCAATTGCTGCTTTTCTAGCTTCTTCGTCTGTTATGATTTTTGTGAAGTCAACACCAGTAACCTGTTTAACAGCATCTCCCATGTCTAGTTTGTTCCATGGAGGAGTTAAGTCAAACTCTTTACCTTGGTAGTTGATCTTCATTGTTCCGTTTACCTTCATAGCAGCCTTAGAAACAACCTGTTCAGTTACTTCCATTGTTTTTTCCATGTCTTCGTATGCCATGTAACATTCCATTGAAGTGAACTCTGGGTTATGGTTTCTATCCATACCTTCATTTCTGAACATTTTGCCCATTTCATAAACTCTATCAAGACCACCAACAACTAATCTCTTTAGATATAGTTCGTTTGAAATACGCATTTTCATATCAATATCAAGCGTATTGTGGTGTGTATTAAATGGTCTAGCATTTGCACCACCTGCAATAGTTGTCAATATTGGTGTATCAACTTCTAAGTATCCAAAATCGTCTTCAAGAACTTTTTTGATTTCTTTTACGATAATTGATCTCTTATAGAACATATCTCTAACATCTTGATTCATAATTAAATCAACATATCTCTGACGATATCTCATATCTGTATCTTTTAAACCCTGCCATTTATTTGGTAGTACCTGCAAAGACTTAGATAATAGTTTAAGAACGCTAGTCTTGATTGAGATTTCTCCATGTCTTGTCTTGAAAACTTCTCCTTCAATACCAACGATATCACCAATGTCGTAAGTCTTAAACCATTCGTATTCTTCTTCGCCTATTGCATCCTTACGAACATAGCACTGGATTCTACCATATCTGTCCTGAATGTCAATAAATGAAGCCTTACCCATGTCACGTTTGGCCATGATACGGCCTGCACAAGATACTTCTTTGCCTTCCATATCATCAAAGTTCTCTTTGATATCTACGCTATAGTCAGCAGCATTCCACTTTTCAACTACAAATGGATTTCTACCTGCATCTTGAAGTTTCTTGAGCTTTTCACGTCTAATCCTTCTTTGTTCTGTTAATTCTTCGGCTGTAAATTCCTCAGCTTCAGGATTTACTGTTCTGTTTTCTTCGCTCATTTTAAATACCTCTTATCTTTTATTTATACTAATAACTTCATACTTAATTTTTCCATCTGGAACTTCAACTTCAACTTTTTCACCAACTTTAGCACCAAGCAATGCTGCTCCAACTGCTGACTCGTTTGAAATCTTACCTTCAAATGGATCGGCTTCTGTTGAACCTACAATCATAAATTCAACTGTTTCTTTATGTCTGCCTTCTTTTAGAGTAACGATGCTACCTATATTTACTCTTCCACCTTCTGATGCGCCTTCTTCGATAATCTTTGCATTACGCATCATGTTTTCTAGTTTATTAATTCTTTCTTCAAGCTCCGCCTGTTCATTCTTAGCTGCATCATATTCTGCATTTTCCGAAATATCACCAAACTCTCTAGCTTCTTTAATTCTCTCAGCAATTTGTTTACGTGTGACAGAAACGTGAAGATCATATTCTTCTTTTATTTTTTCTAACCCTTCTTTGGTTAATAGTACTACTTCTTGCATAATCACTTCTCCTTTCAACCTATGGTCGTATCGCTTCATTATATAAGAATCTCACAATTTTGTCAATTTACTTCTTTATTTCAATCTTTACATTGGGTGAATTTGTAACATATACCATAGATCCATAACAAACATCAAAATCCAAAACATCTCCAACATTTAACTTAGCTTCTGCATCCTCAATGTCTAAAATTGTATGATCACTAGAAGCTCCTAAGATTTCAACACCTTTAATCCTTGGGTAAATCATATCTGTAAACGCATAGTCTACCTTGCCAAGTCCTATCAAAGCTCGTTTCCTAATCCCCCTATCTTCATATTCAGGAGTAAAACCAAAGGCATCAACAACAATTTCTCCAACAGGATATGTCGGTTTATCCTTTACCTCTATTATTTCTGCTTGAATAGTAAATACATCTAAATTCATAAAGCTCATATCATATCCCCACAAATCTTGCAGGTCTTTGCCTAGCAATACGCTTTCCCCAAGTCTAAGTAGATTTACACGTTCTGGCATATCACCATCAAAAATTCTCGGCAGTGAAGTTGTTGCTCCTCCAGAAATATATTCTAGCTTGCGTCCAATTTTTGCCTCAATCATTTCTGCATCTAATACAAGCTCATTTAATTTATCTTTTGTAGCTGCAATAGCGCCATAACAACCTAAATTAGTTCCAATTCCAGCAAGTTCAAGGTTTTCCAGTTGGTTTTCCACCATTAATGCGGCCTCTAAAAGTTCTTCTTTTTTCCAAAAACCTTCTCTTAAATCGCCAAGGTCAACCATCAGTATCACCTTGTGCTTTTTGTTTTGCAATTTAGCCTCTTTGTCTAGTTCTTTTAAAACCTCAATTTCACTATTTAAACTAATATCTGTAAGCCTAATTGCATCTTTGATTTCACTTTTCATAGGTATTCTAATTAACATCTTTGGCGTTGTTACTCCAAATTCTGTAATTTTTTCTATTTGATCAAGCCTAGATGATGCAATGAATTTTGCTCCAGATTCTGCATATACTTTTGCACATTCTGGTATACCACTGCAACCTTTAATAACTCCTGCAATTTCAATACCACATGCTTCACATCTTTTTTTGATCTGTTTAACATTGTTTTCTAGTTTTTTTAGATCTACAACTAACTTAGGAAATTCGCTCATATTTGCCTCCTACATTTTGTTTTCTTCGTCATACCTTATTATCTTCTTTGCAGTATTCTTTTTTAGTTCTTTTCTTCTTATAATTGTGTGTTTTATTTTTTTAAAAAATGGTAAGTCTTTATTAATGGAATCAACTACACTTTCTATAATTTCTTCAATTTCATCATCTTTGATATTGTTTCCATATTTCTCAAATATGGCCTCTTCATCAATTACAATACTTGCTACAATCATAGTATCCTCGCCACTCTTTGCTTCACCTTCAAATACCATTGATTCAGCAATAACTTGTTCCAAATTTAATAAATACTCTAATTCCTCTGGATAAACATTCTTGCCATTCTTTGTTATTATTACATTTTTCTTTCGGCCTGTTAAAAAGATATACCCTTTTTCATCAATATATCCAAGATCTCCTGTGTGAAATACTCCGTCAGCTAAGGCTTCTGCTGTTGCTTCTGGCATATTGTAATATCCCAGCATAACATTGTCCCCCTTAATGCAAATTTCACCGATTCCCTCTTCATTTTTATCTCGTATTTCCACATCAATTCCTGGAAATGCCATTCCAATAGAAGCTGCCACTGGTGCTGTATCTGGATTTAATGCACCCATTGGCGCACACTCAGTCAACCCATACCCCTGTACTGCATTAATTCCAAAATCTCTAATGCCGTCAAGTACCTCAGGATTAATAGCTGCACCTCCGCATATCATCATTCTCATACGTCCACCAAATACAGCCAAAATATCCTTAAAGAAAATTTTGCCAAGATCTATGCCAATTTTCTTTGTCTTTTTGTTTATCTTAATTACTCTTTTTAAAAGTTTTTCTTTGCCCTGTTTCCTTATATTTTGCCAAATCTTTTTGTATAAATTTTCAAAAATTGCTGGCACACCAAGAAACATTGTTGGCTTAACTTCTGCTAAATTTTTTGTAATGTATTTAAGCCCTTCGCAATACGCAATTGAAGCGCCCTTATATAGTGGCATCAAAAACCCACATGTACATTCATATGTATGATGTACTGGCAAAACAGAAAAGAAAATATCCCAGGTATTCACCTTCAAAACTGTTGGTGATGCCATTAAGTCCGCCGCCAAATTTCTGTGACTTAACATAACCCCTTTAGATACACCTGTTGTTCCTGATGTGAATAATAAAACAGCCATTTCATCGGAAATAATTTGCCCATGGATAAAGGTTTTATCCCCATTTTTCAGTAATGTTTTACCTTCATTAATTAGCTCACCTAAAGCTATTTCATCTTCACTGCTACTATCAATATTCATATTGATTAAGCACTTTAATATATTATCATGATCATCTTTTATATCTTTGATCATTTTTGAGTACTTATCTGAGTAAATAACTCCACTTACTTCTGCATCAGAAATAATTTGTGCAGTTCCCTCTGTTCCAAGTTCCTTGTCAATTGGCACTACAACACCAACACCACAAATTACTGCCAAATATGAAATAGCCCACTGATATGAATTTTCACCAATTATTGCAATGCGTTTGCCCCTCAAACCCATTTCCATTAATTTTGTTCCAAGCCCATTAACATCTTCAAGACAGCGATTATATGAAATAGTTTCATATTTATCACCCTTATGAAACTTCTGATGAAAAGCTGGACTCTCTCCAAAAAGCTCGCAACTTGTGTAAATCATATGCTTTATATCTGTAATTGGCCTAATATCTTTATATTTTACTACAGCCCTGTTATCTGCTTTGATATTTTCAACTACTTTATTTGCATGTTCTAACTCTTGTTTTTTTACTTCCTTATATTCACTTTCATTCATCATTTTTAGTTATCCCCTTCGCCAAAGTTTGCTTCTGTGTACCTCTTAATCTTCCTCGTAGTAGTTTTTTCAAACTCCTCTTTCCTTATGTCAAACCTCTTTACTCGCTTATACAAAGGCATTTGATCATTTATTTTATCGATTAAACCTTTTAGAAACTCTCTGATTTCCTCTTCTGGGATTTCTCCTCTTAGTTCTTCTATTAATGGATAGTTTGGATATATTTCAGCTTTTACAACTGTGTCTCCAGTTCTATCATCTACTATGCCATGAACTAAAACTTCTTCAATGAAGTCACTTTCACTTAAATAGAACTCTACCTCTTCTGGGAAAATATTCTTTCCATTCTTAGTTACAATTACATTCTTTTTTCTGCCTGATATATAAAGGAATCCTTCATCGTCCATGTAACCATAATCTCCAGTATAAAGCCATCCATCTTTAATTGCTTCTGCTGTTGCTTCTTCATTATTGTAATATCCAATCATCACAGATGGTCCTTTAACAATAATTTCTCCCATACCAGTTTCGTCTTGTCCAATAATCTTTACATCAGTACCAGGAACTGGCATTCCAACAGAATCCGCCTTACTATATCTATCCTTATTAACTGCAATAATAGGTGCGTTTTCAGTCATTCCATAACCTTGAATCATTGGGAATCCCATTGCTTCATAATCTTCAATTACTTTTGGATTTATTGCTGCACCCCCTGCAATAAATTGATGGATGTTATTTCCTGTACTCTTATGTATCGGAGCAAAAATCTTTCTAATAAGTTTTTGGTTATTATATAGCTTAGTCTTTTTTGAAAGCTTAACCATCTTTGCCATCTTTTTTGCTTTGCCTTGGCTCTCACTTTGTTTCCAGATTTTTTTGTGCATTGTCTCAAATATTAACGGTACTGCAAGCATAACTGTAGCATTTACCTCTTCAAGATTTTTTTGAATATATTTTAGTCCTTCGCAAATTGCAATTGCAATGCCTTGGTAAAGTCCTGTAAACACATGGCACGTCATCTCATATGAGTGGTGCATTGGCAATACAGACAGTCCAACACCATCATCTACAATCTTTACGTATTTAGACATATTATACACATTTGCAGTAATATTTTTGTGACTTAGCATTACACCCTTTGCCATACCAGTCGTTCCTGATGTAAACAATATTGAGCAAAGTGCTTCTCTATCAATTTCAGCAGTTATGAAGCTATCATCTCCTTCAGACACTGCAATTCGACCTTCTTTAATTAGATTATCAAATGATAGTTTACCATCTATATCTTCGCTAAGATCCATTTCAATTATATATTCCAAATTATCTATCTGATCTTTTATCTCATCTATGGTCTTGCTCAATTTGCTAGAACACACTACTGCCGATACCTCTGCCCTATTTAGCAGGTTCAAAATTTCCTTGGTTTTTAATTCTCTATCAATTGGTACAATTACACCAGTTCCATTTGTAGTTGCCAAGTAAGTCACAACCCACTGGTAACTATTCTCTCCTATTACAGCAATTTTTTTACCTTTTAGTCCTAATCTCATGAAGCTAGTTCCAAGAGCATTAACATCTACTCTAAATTGAGCATAAGATATTGGCACAAACTTTTTTGCAACTTTATCTTTTACCAAAAAAGCATTCTTGCTTGCAAAAAGTTTCGCACTACTATCTAACAATTCTCTTAAATCCAAAATTTCTCTCACATCGTAGAGTTTATCCTTATATTTTGCACTGTTCATTTATATTTACCTCTTTTATTTGTATCTATTTTTTCCCTTAATGAAATGTATTATAACATATTTATAAATAAATGTCTTTAATCTCAAAGTATTTGAAGTAGACTTTAAATCATTTGATTTTTTCATATTCACAGCCATCAAACTGTAAGTCGAACTTGCAAATCCCCTTGTAGTCACAGTATGTACACTGTTTCTTCTCTTTAATCTTTTTGGGTCTTATTGCCATTTCCCCATTTTGAATCTCTCTAGAAAGCGAGTATACCTTGCTTAGGACATTGTCAAAGAGTTCCATAAATTCTTTTTCAGGTAAAGTAGTTTTTTTGCTACTAACAAAAATAGAACTTTTGTTTTTTTCGTCAAAATCCATATCTCGTTTAACCATATCATCATCGACCATTATTCCATCCATTCTGTATGCCTTCAAGATTTCATTTGCAATAGAATCTTCTATTTCCTTTTTTGTAAATTTGCCTCCATCTATCATTTGCTCTTTTACATGGAAGTAAAAAGCTCCCGCTGGTTTTCCGTAAGCCTCCATGGCAGCCTTTAGATATACTAATAGCTGGAATTTATAACCTGACAGCATTTCTTTTTCATCGTATTTATCTGCTCCAGATTTATAGTCTATAACTTTAACTCTATCACTGGACAAAATATCAAGCCTATCGAGTTTACCTTCGATAAAAATATTTTCTGCATCAGGAATCTTAATAGGTGGTAGTTTATGCCCCTTGCCAAATGGCTCCTCAAACATCATATCCTTTACATTTCCACGTCTGACATGATTCACCATCATATTTACTGCCTGATTGCACACTTCAAAAATTCTCTCACTTCTAAAGTCTGCACTACTTGAATCCTGGAGTAAACCTTCCCTATAGTTTTGCCTGTAACCATCTACAATATTGCGAACCTTTTCAGTTAGTTCTTTATCAGAAACCTTCATCCACTTTGAATCTTCTGATGTAATTTCAACTCCTTCTTCAGTTAAAGATTTAGATATTTCCATCATACATTCATGATAAATATTTCCCGCATCAATTAAACTTATTTCATAGTCCATTTTTTTCTCTGGTCTAAGTCCATAATTCACCAAATGACTAAAAGGGCATCTGCCAAACTTTTCTAACCTTGATGGGCTAAGAATCAAATCTGCCTCACTATCTTTTAAATACAGTTTTTTTACGGTTTCTCTTTCCATAGGTGTTAGCTTTTGGTTAAAGTTGAATCCGTTTTTAATTGGCTGAAATTCTTCTTTGTCTTTAAACCATTGGTATGCACATTTCCAGATTCCATCTAATTCACCTGTTTCCATTGTTTCTTTTAATGCCTTAACTAGGTGTTCTAATGTAGCTCGAGTTCCTCCTATTAAGTCTTTAGGTTCTTCTCTATTTTGAATATCCTTCAAAACTTTTATATTAGGGAATATTTCTTTTAGTTTCAAGAATATTGGAGATGGAAGTATACTCCCTCCGCTCTCATCTGATGAAGAATAACTAACAAATAACTCATCTTCACATTTGCAAAGATTTCTATAAATTGCAAGCCTTTCCTCCATTGAGCGCAAACTTTCCATTTTTGATAAAGTAATTCCTCTACTCTCAAGCTCTATTTTTTCATCCTCATTCAAAATCCCCTCGTCTGAAATATTAGCTGGCAATACCCCTTCATTGGCTCCAAGAATCACCATAGCCTTTACACTTCCTGTTCTCGTCCTTTGAATAGTCCCCATCATTAGCCCATCACAAGTAGGCGGTAGTAGCCCAACTTCTACTGACTTAAGCCCTGCCTCCAAAATTACTCTAAATTCTTCTTTTGAAATATTCTCATCCCCTAGAACTTCTCCAAGTTGCTCTAGTATCTTGATTATTATATTCCAAATTTGTGCGTTTTCTTCTGCAAAACTTATATTGTTTTCTTCAATTTGTTCACCAATAATCTTTTCGATTTTCTGTGGCAATGAAATTTCATTGGCAAGAAAATCATAAGTAACTTTGACTTTGTCTATGACTTTTTTTCTTTTTGTAAATTTTTCATCGAATTTAACTATAGGTTGGATTATCTCGTTACGGAGGCTTTCAATTTTCTCAAATAAATCTGAGTTGTATTCATCCTTGCCTTTTACAAATTCGCCTTTCCATTTTGCCCCTTTAATCTTGTATCTATGGGCATAATTTTCAAATTCCTCAATTAATTCTATCTCATCAGTTATCATACCTGTTTTGACATAGCTAATTACATCTTCATATCTATATCCATTTGTAATAATATTAAATAATGCAATTATTAATTTAACTGGCTGTGAATATAGTAAATCTCTTTTACTGTCAAGGAACAAATTAATTCCATATTCAGCAAAAACTCTTTTGCAAATCTTGCCTCTATTTTCAAGGTCATTACAAATCACTGCAATATCTCTTAGTCTATACCCTTTTTCCCTTATCAAGGCAAGTATATATGAAGCTGCAGTTTCCGCCTCATTATAATAGTTTGCCGCCTGTACCAAGGTTACACCAACTACTTCATCGCTAGAATCAGCAGGCTCACTAAACAAACTTTTTTCCACGTGGTAAATAGCCTGTCGCTTTACACTTTTTTCATAATCTTGTAGACTAACAAACTTTATATTATCATCTATTTCCTTTAGCTTTCTCATCATGTGATCGCCCAAGGCAAACAACTCTCCATTATCTTTTTCATAAGTTAAGACAATATTAGTTTCCTTTGCCCTATCCATTATAGCTTTAATAAGCTCAAGGTTTTTTGCTGTGAAATAATCAAATCCATATATCCATACAGTATTTTCTTTAATTAATTTAGATTCACTAACCTTTTTTGCAACCTCCGAAATATAGTCCTCAGGGTCAATATATATTCCGTCAATATAGTTTTCATAGTCTTTATAAATCAAAAGCATTTCCCTTAACTTTCGATTTAACATATTACAAGACGCTAGTTCCTCAACAAAGCTTTCTAAATTTTCCGGTTCTACGTTATATGTCTTTATCTCTGAAATAAAGTTATTAACCATTTCCAAAAATGCAGTGTTGTTCTCATAGCCTTTATACTGAATCAAATCATCCTTTCGCTTACGAAAGATTTTATTCAGTATCATATGCCTACCTTGTTTATCTAAGACAGGCTTAGTTTTGCCAGTTTCTCCAACAATCCTATCTGCTAATCTCCCCAAGCTTAGAATTTCAATATCAAGTAAACCTTTTTTATTTAGATAAAAAAAAGCATCCCTTTCTGCTTGTAACGTAAATTGATCCGGTACAAGCAGTAAGGTATTGCCACTTATATTTTCATATATAAACTTATCTTTATTAATATTTTCTCTACCATAAAAAACATTAGTCATTGATTTCACCTATAATATTTCAAACAAATCTTCTGCTTTTTCAATTACAAAATCTGGCTCTACGCCAATTCGATTCTTTTGAGTTTCAAAAGCAACTGCCCATCCAACCATAACCGATGGTAACCCAGCATTTTTTGCGCACATTAAATCGTAAGCTGTATCTCCAATATATATACACTCTTCCTTTTTTGATTCAATTAAATCGATAGCTTTTAACAGTGGTTCTGGATGAGGTTTGTGTTTGTCTGTATCTTCTGTTGTTATTATCACATCAAAATAATGCTCAATGTTATTTGTCTGTAACCCTTTTAGGGTAGAAGCCTTTAACCTTGATGTAACAATTCCAAGTTTATATCCTCTAGCCTTTAGATTTGCTAACAATTCTTCAATTCCTGGGAACAAAGATATTTCCTGTTTAAACTTATTCTTTTGATAACCTCTATATATATCAAGGGCTGTTTCAACATCAATTCCCTCAAAAATTCTTGGCATACACACGCTCATAGGCTCTCCATAAGTTCCATAAATAAGGTCCGGATCTCCTTCCTTACCTGTTATTTCTACAAATGTATGTTGCCATGCATTATATACAATTTCATTGGTATCAATAAGTGTACCATCATAATCAAACAATATTGTCTTTATATCGCTCATAACTCCCAATGCCCCTACTTCATTGTAAGGGCAACCTTTCCTTTTTCTTTATCTATTTCTAATATCTTAACTTTTACATTGTCACCAACAGAAACTACGTCCATAGGATGTTTAACAAAGTTATTGCTTAGTTCTGAAATATGAACTAATCCATCATTTTTAACTCCAATATCTACAAATGCTCCAAAGTCAACTACATTTCTCACCGTACCTGTCATTTCCATGCCTGGTTTTAGGTCATCAAAATCTCTAACATCATTTCTAAATATTACAGCTGGTGCATCTTCTCTCGGATCTCTACCTGGTTTCTTTATTTCATCAATAATATCTTTTAGTGTAGGCTCTCCCACTTCTAAATCTGCCGCCATCGCCTTTATACCCTTAGCCAAATTCTTTAATGGGTTATCCGGTTCTTTATTTAACTCTGCAAGAGCCGCAAGGCCTTTTGCTCTAACCTTTGGCTTTTCTGAGTCTTTTGGTGCGTATATCTGGCAAATTTTTTCTTCTATATTAGAAACTCCACCATTTGTTATGTCTTCTGCTTTAAAGCCTAGTTTCTCCAACATAGCCTCGGCAACCTTGTAAGACTCTGGATGAACAGAAGTTCCATCAAGGGGATTTTTGCCTCCACTGATTCTCATAAATCCTGCACATTGAGTAAATGCTTTAGGGCCAAGCTTAGCAACCTTTTTTAGCTCTTTTCTATCACTATAGTTGCCGTTTTCTTCTCTATATGCAACAACATTTTTGGCTATTGTACTGTTAATTCCAGCGATATGTGCAAGTAGTGATGGTGATGCAGTGTTCAAATCAACTCCTACTCTATTTACGCAATCCTCAACAACATTATCAAGTGCACCTTCCAAAGCCTTTTGGTTAATATCATGTTGATACTGTCCTACACCAATACTCTTAATCGGAATCTTTACAAGTTCTGCCAGTGGATCTTGTAAACGTCTGCCAAGAGACATTGCACCTCTCGTTGTAACATCTAAGTCTGGATATTCTTCTGTTGCAATTTTTGAAGCTGAGTAAACAGAAGCACCCGCTTCATTTACGATTGTATATTTAATATCCTTACCTGTTTTCTTGATATAATTTGCAACAACTTCCTCTGTTTCTCTTGAAGCTGTTCCATTTCCTATTACAATTGTATTAATTTTGTACTTATCTGTTAACTTATCTAATACAGCCTCTGTACCTTTGATATCTTCCTTTGGTTTAGTAGGATAAATAGTTGTGTAAGCAAGCAATTTGCCCGTCTGGTTTAAAACAGCGACCTTACATCCAGTTCTGTATCCTGGGTCAATACTAATAATTCTCGCCCCTTTTACTGGTGGAACCATCAAAAGTTTCTCGGTATTTTTTGCAAATATCTTAACAGCTTCTTCTTCCGCTCTCTCTGTTAACATGTTTCGCATTTCTCGTTCTAAGGACGGTGCCATAAGTCTTTTGTATGCGTCTGTAATTACTTCAAGTAATAAATTTGTAAAGATGCTTTTTTCATTTTTAATAACAAGCTTTGCAATTATTTTTTCCATTTCCTCTGGAATAGTTACAACCTTTACTTTTAACTTCTTTTCTTTTTCACCTCTATTGATTGCAAGTATTCTATGGTTAGGAATTTTACTTATGCCTTCACTTGCATCATAGTACATTTCATATACGGTTTTTTCTTCTAGATCAACACCTTCGGACTTAATAATACCAGCGTTCATTGTTTTTTCTCTCAAAGCTGCATTAATCTCTGGGTCATCTGAAATCATTTCTGCGATAATGTCTTTAGCTCCTGCAATCGCATCATCAGCAGTCAAAACGCCAAGCTCCTCATTTATAAAGTCACTTGCAAGCTTCTCAATGCTTCCTTCTTCCAGCTCTTGAGCCCAAAACAAATTAGCCAAAGGCTCTAATCCCTTTTCTTTGGCTTTTGAAGCTCTTGTAGATTTTTTTTGCTTATACGGTTTGTATAAATCTTCTACACGCTGTAAAACTTCTGCAATCTCAATTTCGTTTCTCAGTTCATCAGTAAGTTTGCCCTGTTCTTCAATCAGTCTAATTACTTCGTCTTTACGCTCCTTTAGACCTCTTAAATACATTAATCTCTCGTGCAAGTCACGAAGAGTTACGTCAGATAATCCACCTGTCACTTCTTTTCTATATCTTGCAATAAATGGGATAGTATTCCCCTCATCTATTAGATTTATTGTGTTTTCTATTTGAGATTTGTTAATATTAAACTCTGCTGCTATCTTAGAAAGTATATCCATTTTTTTAATCCTTTTGTTTCAATTTTGCGTTAATAAAATAATCTAAATCTCCATCAAGCACTTTGTCTACTGTTCCAACTTCGGCACTTGTTCTATGATCCTTAACCATAGTATATGGATGAAATACATATGATCTAATTTGACTGCCCCAAGTAATTTGGCTATAGTCACCCTTTAGTTCATTTAAATTTTCTTTATGTTCTTGTTCTTTAAGTTCTATTAATTTTGACATTAATATCTTCATGGCAGTATCTTTGTTTTGATGCTGTGATCTTTCGTTTTGACAAGATACTACAATATTAGTCGGCAAGTGAGTTATTCTAATGGCAGAATCCGTCTTATTTACATGCTGTCCACCAGCACCACTAGCTCTAAAGGTATCTATCCTAATATCATCATCGTCTATTTCCACTGTAACATCTTCTTCAATTTCTGGCATAACTTCTACAGATGCAAATGAGGTGTGCCTTCTCCCTGAAGAATCAAATGGAGAAATTCTAACAAGTCTATGAACACCTTTTTCATTTTTTAGGTAGCCATAAGCATTGTCTCCTTCAATTAAAACTGTAGCAGCCTTAATACCGCCTTCTGTATCTTCTTGTAAATACAGAACCTTTACGCCATATCCTTTGCGCTCTCCCCATCTTAAATACATTCTAAGCAAAATATCTGCCCAGTCTTGGGCATCTGTTCCACCACTTCCTGCGTGAACATTTAAGATAGCATTATTTTGGTCAAACTCACCATCAAGCAAAGTCTTAATTCTAACAGTTTCATAATCTTCTACAAATGTATCTCTCATAGCTTCAATTTCGCTTTTTAGAGAATCATCTTTTTCATCAATTGCCATTTCAATTAAAACTTCTAAATCTTCTAGTCTTTGCTCAAGTTCTACATATTCCTTTAGCTTATCTTCTAGAACCTTTTTATTTTTAAGTAGCTTTTGGGCTGATTCGTGATCATCCCAAAAGCCATCAAAAGTCATTTCTTCATTTAGTTTTTCTATTTCCGTTTTTAGTAAAGCCGGGTCAAAGAGATTCACCGACCTCTGCTAAATTTGCCTTTAAACCTGGCAGGTCATTTTTAATTTGTTCAATCAATATCATTGATTATTCTCCTTTGCCACAACAATGCTTGTACTTCTTGCCACTTCCACAAGGACAAGGATCATTTCTACCAACTTTTGGTGCATCTCTCCTTATTGTCTCTTGCTTGCTTTCTCTTTCTGGAATTTCTGCGCCTTCTTCCATTCCTTGATTCTGTGACAAATATTTTTCATCTACATTTTCAAAGCCTTCTTCGCCCTTTGGAGCTACAGCCCTTCTCTCAGTATTTGTTTCTAAAGTTACATTGAAGCAGAATTTAACGGTTTCTTCTTTAATTGCTCCAATCATTTCTTCAAACATATCAAAGCCTTCTTGCGCATAAGCAGCAGCAGGGTCTTGTTGTCCCATAGCTCTTAGTCCAATTCCGCTCTTTAACTGATCCATTGCATCAATATGATCCATCCACTTGTTATCAACAACTCTGATTAAGATCATTCTCTCAAGTTCTCTCATTCTCTCAATTCCAATTTCCTTTTCTTTTTCAGAATAAAGTTCATTAAAGATCTTTAGAATGTCTTCTTTCAGACTGTCAGTTGTCATTTCTCTTAATTCATCATCACTGTATTTTAACGCTGGCATTTTTGCACAAATTCTTCGTAGGTTGTTGCCAAGTGTTTCAAAGTCCCATTCTTCAGCAAACTTTGAATCAACAGTAATTGGTCCAATAGTAGCATCGATTAGTTCTTCTGCCATATTCATAACATAGTCTTTTAGGTCTTCACCAAATAAAACCCTTTTTCTTTCGCCATATATTATTTCTCTTTGCTTGTTCATTACATTGTCATACTGAAGTACATATTTACGAATAGAGAAGTTCTTGCCTTCCACTTTCTTTTGTGCACTTTCAATTGACTTTGTAATCATCTTTGCTTCAATAGCTTCGTCTTCTGCAACACCAAGTCTATTTACAACATTTTGCATTCTCTCTCCGCCAAACAGTCTTAGAAGTTCGTCTTCCATTGAGATGCAGAATTGAGTAATACCAGGGTCTCCTTGACGGCCTGAACGACCTCTCAACTGATTATCGATACGTCTTGATTCATGTCTTTCTGTACCAATAATACAAAGTCCACCAGCATCTCTTACTCTTTGCTGTTCGTCTTTTCTCTCTTCTTTGTACTTTTCATGAAGCTTTTTGTATTCTTCTCTTGCTGCTAATATTTCTTCATCATCTGTTGGAATCAATGTTGAAGCATAAGCAATAATCTCTGGGCTAAACCCTGCCTTTTGCATATCTTTTTTTGCTTCAAATTCAGGATTTCCTCCCAAGATAATGTCTGTACCTCTACCTGCCATATTAGTCGCAATTGTAATTGCACCTTCTCTACCAGCTTCAGCAACAATTTCAGCTTCCTTGTCATGCTGCTTAGCATTTAGTATATTGAAGTTTTTTACTCCTCTTTTTCTAAGCATATCTGCAATTAGTTCAGAACTTTCAATTGAAATAGTACCAACCAAAACAGGCATACCCTGTTCATGTGCTTTAATTACGCTTTCAGCGATTGCATTATATTTCCCTGCCTCTGTAGAGAAAATAGCATCTTGCATATCTTTTCTCAAGATATCTTTGTTTGTCGGTATAACAACTACGTCCATATTGTAGATATCTCTAAATTCTTCTTCCTCTGTTTTAGCTGTACCTGTCATACCTGCTAATTTTTGATACATTCTAAAGTAGTTTTGAAGTGTAATTGTCGCAAGTGTCTTTGATTCAGATCTAACCTTAACGTTTTCTTTTGATTCAATGGCCTGATGAAGCCCATCGCTATATCTTCTACCAAACATTAAACGTCCAGTAAATTCATCAACAATTACAATTTCTCCGTCTTTAATAATATAGTCAACATCACGTTTCATAATATTTCTAGCCTTTAAAGCTTGAACAACATGATGGTTTATTTCCATATTTTCTGGATCAGCAAAGTTGTCAATATCAAAGAATTCTTCGCACTTAGCTATCCCTGATTCTGTGATCATTACCTGCTTATCTTTTTCTTCAACAGTAAAATCAACACCTGGAGTTAGCCCTTTAACAAATCTATCTGCCTTGCCGTATAAATCTGTCGATTTATCACCTTTTCCTGAAATAATAAGCGGAGTTCTAGCTTCATCGACTAAAATTGAGTCAACTTCGTCTACGATGGCAAAATTAAGTTCTCTTTGCATCATATCTTCTTTGTAAATAACCATGTTATCTCTTAGATAATCAAACCCATACTCATTGTTTGTTCCATATGTAATATCTGCCTCATAAGCAGCTTTTCTTTCTTCTTCTGTAATACCATGAATTACACATCCAATAGTTAGACCTAAGAATGTATAGCATTTACCCATCCACTCACAGTCACGCTTTGCTAGGTAATCATTTACTGTTACTACATGAACACCCTTGCCTTCAAGGGCATTTAGATATACTGGTAATGTTGCAACTAAAGTTTTACCTTCACCAGTTTTCATTTCTGCAATTCTACCTTGATGTAGTACAACACCACCAATTAGCTGAACTCTAAAGTGCTTCATTCCAAGAGTTCTCCATGCTGCTTCTCTACAAACTGCAAAAGCCTCTGGCAAAATATCGTCTAAAGTTTCTCCGTTAGCTAGTCTTTCCTTGAACTCTGGAGTTTTTGCTTTTAGTTCTGTATCCGTTAAACCTTGCATTTCCTCATCTAAAGCTTCTACCTTGTCTACAATTTTTTCTACCTTTTTAACTTCTTTGACATTTAGGTCTCCGAAGATTTTTTCCATTAATCCCATTATTTATCCCCCTTTTTGTTCTCACTATCTTCTGTTATTTTATTTATAACTAAATTTATTTCAAGAGCTCGTCTGCCATTAGCTTTTGTAACTCTTACTTTTATTAACTTATCATCATAACTCCGTTCAAAGGTATCACCCTTTGCCGGTAATTTATCTAAACATAAAACTACCCAGCCATTTACAGTATTCACATCGAATTCTCTATCGATTTCAAAGTAGTCAAATACTTTTGCTATATTGGCATTACACATAACTCTATAACTTCCATTTTGCAAAAGTGTAACTTCCTGTGACATTATGGCATCATGTTCGTCAAATATATCTCCAACTAATTCTTCAATAATGTCTTCCATGGTAACAAGCCCTTCTGTTCCACCATATTCATCAACAATAATAGCGATATGCGCCTTAACCGTTTGCAGCTTCTTTAGCAAGGTGGCGATTTTCATAGTACCTGCTACAAATACAACAGGTTTTACAAAATCAGAAATAGTACGGTTTGTTCCAACTATATAATTGTGGAAGTCCTTTTGATTAAGAACTCCAAGTATCTTGTCCATATCATCTTCATAAACTGGTAGTCTTGAAAACCCTGTTTCTTTAAAAACTTCTGCAACTTCGTCTTCTGTCATATCAATGCTAATTGCCTCAACATCAACTCTAGGAGTTAGCACATCTTCGGCAGTAAGCCCGTTAAACTCTATTGCGTTTTGTATAAGCTCGCTTTGCCCAGCTTCAATACCTCCAATTGTTTCAGCCTCTTCTACTAAAGTTCTAAGTTCTTCACCTGTAATTGAATTATCTGACGCAACATTAAATATTTTTACGACAAACATTTTCCATCTTGAAAAAACAAAGTTTATAGGCATTAATATAATCAAACAAAGTTTGACAATGGGTGCTGAAAACATTGCAAAGCTTTCAGGAGATTCTTTTGCAAGACTCTTTGGTGTAATTTCCCCAAAAACTAAAACAATAACAGTAATTGCCACCGTTGATATTGTTGCTCCAATATCTCCAAAAATACCGATGAACAGTACTGTTGCTACTGCTGTCATAGCGATATTCACTATGTTATTACCAATTAATATTGTTGATAGCACCTTATCATAATTATCCGATAAATCAAGCACTCGTTTGGCCCTTGGGTCACCATCGCTTGCTAAATTCTTGATCTTAATTCTATTTAGCGATGTGAATGCAGTTTCTGTTGCTGAAAAGTATCCAGAAAGGATTACTAAAATTACTATTGCGACTATGGACATAATATGACTTTCCATATAGGCGTTCCTCCTCTTTTCCATTTTAAATTATACCTTATTTAGTAGTCAAATAAAAGAGGTTTACAGTAATTTGATAATTATGTGATATATATGTCATTTTGCGAAAGTAATTTCAAAGGTTGTTCCTTTCATAATTTCGCTACTGACATCAATAGTCCCATTATGTATAGCCACCCCATGTTTCACAATTGAAAGACCAAGTCCAGTTCCTCCAGATTCCTTTGAATGACTTTTTTCCACTCGATAAAATCTTTCAAAAATATGTGGAAGTTCTTCCTGCTCAATTCCTATACCTTCATCCCTAATATAAACCTTTATTTCTTCATTTGTTTCATAAATCTTAACCAGTATTTTGCTACCTTCTAAGCTATAATTAATCCCATTGTCACACAGGTTATAGATAATCTCATGAAGTATAGATGCAAAGCCATTCATTTTAATCTGGTCAACTTCAAGTATTATTTCAATGTTTTTTTGAACTGCTTTTATTTCCAAATCTCTAACAACTTGAAAGCAGATTTCATCAAGGTTCACTAAATTAAACTCACAGCTCGCTTTACCTTCGTCTAATTTTGATATTTTAATAATATCTTTTATGAGATTTAGCAACCTGGCGGATTCATCATAAATTCTCTTGCCAAACTCTGCTGTATCTTCTGGCTTTACAATTCCATTTGCAATTATCTCGGCACTCCCCATAATTGATGCAAGCGGTGTTTTTAATTCATGTGATACATTTGCAGAAAACTCCCTTCTAATAGCTTGCGCTTCTTCATCTTTTTTGAGTATAGTTTCACTCTGCAGTTTTATTTCATTATTTTGTTTATCTATCCTTGCCAAAAGCGGTTCAATTTCCTCATATACATTGTTATCCAGTGGATTTTCAAGATTAATAGTGTTAATTGGATTTACAATTGCTTTGGATGTTTTTTTTGCCATTAAAACAGAAATACAAATAGTGAAAATCAAAATTATAAGTATCCATTTCATAATATCAGCCAGTAGCGCCCAGACAGAAGCTTGTGTAACTGAAAGTCTTAACACCATGCCGTTATCAAGTTTTTTGCTACTGTAAAGTCTTTTTTCCTGCAACGTTTCTGAGGTTCTAGTACTTTTGCCGTATCCTTTTTTAATGGCTTCTCTAACCTCTTCACGATTTTTGTGGTTTTCCATTCCAGCAATATCGGCTTTATTATCAAAGACTACATTCCCACCTTCATCAATTAACGTAATCCTATATTTCTCAGTTTCGATTTCTTTGAGATAATTAATGCCATTTAACATCACACCTGCTGATGCTATGTTTAATTGTTCTCTTTGCCTTACAAATTCTATTTTGTTAAAGTAGTTATACAAAACTCCCGTCAATAACAAGCTTGTCAAAACCAGCACTATAATTGCCACTTTTAGAACAGTTCTTGTTATTTTACTATTCATCAGCTCCTCCTATTCTGTAACCTACACCTCTCACTGTTTTAATATACTTACCGCCTACACCAAGTTTAGTTCTCAATGTTCTAATGTGAACATCTACTGTCCTAGTTTCACCGTCAAAATCATAACCCCATACTCGCCTTAGGAGGTAATCTCTATTTACAACAGCGCCTTTACTTTCTATTAGAACTTTAAGCGTGCTAAATTCCTTCAACGTCAATTCTACACGTTCTCCCATTACTTTTACTACATGAGCTGTAGCATCAAGGCAAATATCCTTGTATACATAAATATCATTGCTACCTTGAGTCCCCATTCTCCTGAGCACAGCCTTAATTCTTGATACAAGCTCCATCATTCCAAAGGGTTTTGTAACATAATCATCTGCACCATTATCAAGGCCCATTATCTTGTCATATTCTGTATCCTTTGCTGTAAGCAAAATCACTGGCATGTTTTCCGTCCTCGGATTTGATCGTATCTTTTGTAAAATCCCAAGCCCATCCTCACCAGGCAGCATAATATCTAGTAGTAACAATTCTGGCACTTGCCTTTCCGTAAAATCAAAGAACTCACTCCCACAACTGAATCCAGTTGCAGTAAACCCTGTATTATTAAGTGTGTAACATACTACTTCCCTTATGCTCTTATCATCTTCAACAATTCCTATCACTTAAACCACTCCTTACATAAATAAAAGCTACGGAAATTTATCCGTAGCCTCTCAAATACACATTCCTCATAATTAAGTATACTGACTCTTTGTTAATTAAAAAAGTGTATGATAGTTAAGTTTCTGTTAAATCCGATGATTTATTGTTAAGTCTTCATCTATTTCTCTAACTAATTCTGGCAACCTTGCAAAATTATCAATTACAAAATCTGCTCCGTTTTCAAAGTATATTTGGGAAACTTCTCGAATTAATGTTTCTTTTTCTTTTTTTGAAAGACTTTCATACTCTTCTTTTGTTAGAGCCATTAGAGAACTTCCTTCTATTACTCCTATTGAAATTACACCAGCATTATTCCCCTCTTTGATATCTGCAATGGTATCTCCCACCTTTATAACCTCACCTGTGGAGCCTATGTTTAAAGTTTCCATATTTTTGAATATCATATATGGATATGGTCTGCCATTATCCTTGACCATATTGGGAGTGCAATAATAGTCTGGAGCATATCCATTTTCATTTGCCTTTTTTGAAACAATTTCCATCATCTCGTCAGTATAGCCAGTTGTAGAGCCAATTTTGATACCATCACCTCTCAGTGTTTTTATTGCATCAACCACAAAAGGCTTTGGCTCTGCAAAATTGCACAAAATTTTCATAATAGCATTTTCACTGGCCTCGTATACCTTGTCCACATCTTTCCCATTCCATTTTCGCCCATAAATTCTCTCCCATTCGTTGGCGATTCTATCCATTTCCATCATCGTTTTAATATGGTTCCATTTAAGCATTCCCATTGGCTCTCTAACCTCATCTACTGTTGGCGTTATTCCAAACTCTTCAAAAGCCTCAATAAACGCTTGAACTGGTGCAAATGAACCGTAATCTACTGTCGTTCCAGCCCAATCAAAAATTATACATTTTATTTTTTTCATTTTATTTTACCTCCTCTAAATAATCCCCAATAATACTTAGAATTTTGGCTATATCATCCTTGTATATCTCACCTATATTTCCAATTCTAAAAGTGTCTGCCTCTGTAAGCTTCCCTGGATAAATTGCATATCCTCTATTTTTGATATACTTATAAAAATCGTCAAAGACAATATTCTGGTTTGGCGGATAATAAAATGTTGTAATAATTGGTGATTGTCGCTCTTTTTTCACAAATGACTTAAAACCCATAGCCTCCATACCAGCTATTAACATTTCGTTGTTCTCCCTATATCGTTCTTCTCTTTTGGTTATTCCACCTTCATCTTTGAGTTCTTTTATAGCCTGTCCAAAAGCCAAAACAACATGAGTTGGTGAGGTAAATCTCCATTTATCGTCCTTTTCTAAGGTCTCCCACTGGCTATAAAGATCAAGTGATAAGCTCCTAGCCTTGCCTTTACATGCTTCCAAAGCCTCTCGTCTTCCAATTACAAATGAAAACCCTGGTACACCCTGAATACACTTATTAGCACTGCTAATTAAAATATCTACATTTTGATTTGCTACATCAAACTCCACGCCCCCAAAAGAACTCATAGCATCAAGAATAAAAGTTTTTCCATATTTTTTTGCCAAACTTGAAATAGGAAGCACTGGATTCAAAATCCCACTAGTCGTTTCCGAATGAACCATTGCTATATGAGTAATATCAGGGTTCCCTATTAAGATTTCTTCAACTTTTGTAGCATTTGGAACATTATCATATTCTTCCTTGTAATTTATATATGGAATTTTTCCATACTCAGCAATTTTACACATTCTCTCGCCATAAGCCCCATTTGAGCAAATCAAGATTTTTTCACCTTCCCCTACGGAGCTTGTAATTACCGATTCTACACCAAATGTCCCACTGCCTTGCATCAGCACTACTGAATATTCATCTTTTGAACATAATGCAAGTTCTAGCAAATCGTTACATATTTCTCTTGTGATTATTTTGTATTCCTTATCCCAAGTGCAATGATCTACCATCATTGCTTGTTTTACACTTTGAGTAGTTGTAAGTGGTCCTGGCGTTAATAGCTTATATTTTGTCATTTTTTCCTCCTACTTTGTCGCTGCTTTTTTGCATTCATCTGAAAACTTAATATGTTTTTCTAACAGTTTTACAGTTAAAGCCTCATTGAATTCTTTAATATATTTAGGTTTATTCGCTTCATCTAACTTTTCACCCTTATATAGCGGCATAGGATAAGACTTCATAAGCTGTGGTCTTGCCTTTGAAACGATACACTTAGCCATTTCCATAGCTAAAGGATTTGTTTCATCACCTTTATCTATAACTCCAATTACTTCTTCAAGAGAAAAGTTTCCTTCTATTGGATCAATAGATTTAATTGGTAGTCCATCCTTGCTGTCTGCTACTGCTTGTTGACGCAACCCAAACCCAATAGCAACTTCTCCTGCTCTAACTTTTTTTAGAGGTGCTGATCCTGAACTTTCAATGTGATCTCCTGCATTCTTGTAAATATTCTTTAGAATAGCTTTGCCCTCTTCACCATCACCATACTCACTTACTATAGCTTGAATTAGCAACCATGCAGTGGACGATGTGCTAATATCTGCAACAGAAATCAAACCCTTGTACTTTGGATTTGCTAAATCCTTAATGCTCTTTGGAACATCTAAATTCTTTGCTTTCATAACCTCAGTATTAATGAATATAGAGCCTTCCTGTGAAGTTGTTGGTGCTGCATAGCTAGGATATTCCTTAATTGTATCAACTTTGAAATCTAGATCCTTAAACATCTTTTCCTTTTTCTGTGCGTCCTCAACATAATATGAACTCATAGTTATAAAGTCAGCCTCAATTTTGTTTCCTTCTGCTAGAAGCTTTCCACTAAGTTCTGATGTCCCTAAGCTTTGGAACACGTATTTGCCATCATATCCGCCGTCTTTAAGTGCCGCTTCCATAGCTGCAACTGCCTCATCATCAGCATTGCTATAAAAAACAACCTTGTCACTAGCCCCTTTTTCACCAAAGCATCCTGTAACAGATACCATCACCATGACACCTACTAGCGCTGCCGCTATAATTTTTTTAATCTTCATTTCTTTCTCCTTTTTTTCTTCCTGTAATTATCTTTACAATGACTTTAACGATTAGGTTTGTAGCCAAAATTAGTATTGAGTATACAAATATCTCATCAAATTTAGCCATATATTGAAGTTCCTTTATTTTAGAAGTCATTACCATAGTCTTTGCGCTAGTCAAAAATATTATTGCGCTAATTGTTACCATTGAATTTATAAAATAGTACTCAAGTACTTCTAAAATCGTGTTCTTTGCATTTGGCGTAACCACTCTAACTATGGTTTTTAGCCACGAATCTCCCATTAACATTGCCGTAGTTTCCCATGAACCATTCATTTTTGAGAGTGAATTTTTCATCATTAAATACGGAGTTGAATAAAAATGAATTATATTGCAAATTACCAAAATCACCACTGTATTTTGCAATCCTCCCCCTGAAAATGCAAACAGGAATGCAAGCCCGAGAACCATACCTGGAACCGTATTTATCACAAGTGCAAAAGAGCTAATTACTCCTGCAACTCTTTTAGATAAATTGCTTCGCTCTGTTACCAATGCTCCTCCATAAGCTATTAGTGTCCCAATTACAGCTGTAGCTAGAGCCACCAAAATTGAATTTTTGTAAATGTCGATTATCTTTGCATCTCCCAAAATCCTGTTAAAGTTTTCCATTGTGAAATCCAATCTATATGGCCACATCTTTGCAAATGGAACAATAAATATTACTAAAAATATCGACAGCATAAACCCAATTATACATAGAGCAATAAGACTCCAAAGTACATCTCTCATTTTGTTTTTCTTTATTACAACCTTAGTGACCTTGTCATATCTAAAGTTAAATTTGTCAAGCCAAGTCAAAAGTACAATACTTAGTATAGATGGCAAAAGCATTGTTATTGCAATAATAGCTCCCCCTGCAAAATCTGGAACTGCACCTAGCATAGTCCCATAAAGGCTAGTAGCAACAACCCTGTATGCCCCGCCAATAGCCGACGGAATACCAAAGTCCGTAAATGAGAGAAAGAAGCTTTGAACAAATGCCGCTCCCAAAGTTCCCACAATAGGCCTAATAATAGTTACTCCAAAACTTCTCAAAGGACTATCCCCCATCAATTTTGAAACAATTATAAAATTCTTGTCCACATAGTTTAAGGTATTGCTAATTAGCAAAAATGCAATTGGTAAGGTGTAAATGACATAGCCTATAACCAGTCCATTAAACCCATATATGTCAAAAAATTGTCTGCCTAAAATCTTTGTAATTAACCCTTGTTCCCCAAAAGAATACATAATGCCAAATCCATAAGTCATAGTCGGAAGCAGCATTGGGAATACACTTAGCACTTTAATAATACTTTTTACAAAAGGCGGTATATTTGTAAAGTGAACGCTATATGCCAAAACAAATGCAAGCATCACAGTTATTAATGCTGAAAAAATCGAAACTGTTATACTGTTTAAAAATGCCTCACCAAATTCATTTTCACTAAACACCCTATATAAAACCTGTCCAATGTTTCCATCCCTAAAAATTTCAAGTGCCATCATGATTCCTGGGAAAACCAAGAATATTCCAAAGAACAAAACTATAGCGGCATAAATAATTTTTATTTCTCGTGTTCCTCTAACCATGACACTCCCCAAATAAATCAAATATGTTGTTCTTCTTTATTATTAATTGATTCAAAATAAACTCTCTAACAAAACTATTCTTTGGTTTATTTAAAATCTGTGTAGGTGTAGCATACTGAGATATCTTGCCTTCATTTATTATTAAAACCCTATCAGACAAAGTCAACGCTTCCTCTGGATCGTGAGTTACAATGATTGTTGTAAGTTCATATTGCTTGGCAATAGTTTTAATTCTCTCCTTGATAGACTCTTTAATTACACCATCAAGAGCTGATAACGGTTCATCAAGAAGCAAAATCTTTGGTTTCATGACTAAAGTTCTAGCCAGTGCCACCCTTTGCTTTTGCCCCCCTGATAGTTGCCCAATTCTTTTATCCAGATGTTCCCCCAGGTTTAAAAGTTCAATTAACTCATCAACCTCCTCTTTTGTCGATGCATCTTTTTTATTTTTCAACCCGTATATTATATTTTTATAAGCTGTCAAATTAGGAAACAAAGCGTAATCCTGAAAAACAATGTTAAATCCCCTTTCCTGCATTGATGTATTTGTTACATCAACATTATCAAAAATTATTTGTCCAGATGTTAATTCAGTAATACCTAATATCCCGTTTAATAATGTAGTCTTACCACTCCCTGATGGACCTAAAATAGAAATTATTTCACCCTTTTTTACTTCCAAAGAAATTCCATCAAGAACATTTTTGTCATTATAGCTTTTCACTATATTTTTAAGTTCCAACATAACTTACTTCTCCTTTTTTTACACTTTCATCTTAATTCAATTATATATAGCTAATGTAAAATGTAATATCTGGGAAAAGTTAAATGTAAGTAAAGACTTTCTCACACAAAAAAACAGGAACATTAAAAATGTTCCTGCACTAAGTATGCTTATAGTTATTTATTAATTAACTTTCAAATTATTCTTTCATATATTTTTTCATATCTCTATATTCCATATAGGAAGCTGCTACTATAACAATGGCTAATACACAAGCTGACAAAACAGGTATTTTAACAATAAATAGGCAAGATACAATAGCAATAATCCCGACTAACTGTAACGCCAAAGACATTCCCTCTGCTTTATACCATCTAACCTTCACACTCCTATAAATTAAGGTAAGTACTGTAAGTACAATCCCTAACACAACAGCCCAAGTTGGAAGTGAATAAATTGCACCTAATCCTGTCCCTATAAACAAGATGTCTTGTATTGTTAAAACAATTCCATATTCTTTTTTGGTCATTTCTTTCCCTCCGATCCTTTCAAATAACTATAGTTCTAGTATGTCTGATTGTTATAAATTTGTCAATCCCTTTTCTGATTTCTCAGGTTATGGAAATTCAACTGACAAAAGCTCATAAAAAGAAAGCTAACTTAGTTAGCTTCCTTAGTTGTTTAAATATTAAGGTTCTCTATGGGTATCATGTAAGCTTACTATAATACCTTACTTAAAAAGTCTTTCGTTCTCTCTTCTTTTGGATTATCAAAGATTTCCAGAGGAGTTCCTTCCTCAATCACTACGCCCTCGTCCATAAATAAAACCCTGTCGCAAACTTCTTTTGCAAAACCCATTTCATGGGTAACTATTACCATAGTCATTCCAAGCGCTGCAAGCTGCTTCATTACTGCAAGTACCTCACCTACCATTTCAGGATCAAGTGCAGATGTAGGCTCATCAAACAGCATAGCCTCAGGTTCCATTGCTAGAGCCCTAGCAATTGCAACCCTTTGTTTTTGACCTCCAGACAAAGAGGGCGGATACACCCCTGCTTTGTCCTCAAGGCCTACGGTTTTAAGTAGGTCAATAGCTTTTTTCTCTGCTTCTTTTTTATCCATTTTTTTCACTTCCACAGGTCCTAGCATAATATTTTCTAGTACGCTTTTGTGGGGAAATAAATTGAAGTTTTGAAAAACCATTCCTAGCTTTTGTCTTGCTATATTTAGATCTGTTTTACCAGTATTAATTACTTCTCCATCAAGTATAACCTCACCTTGAGAGGGTTCTTCAAGCATGTTTAGGCATCTTAATAATGTACTTTTACCAGACCCAGATGGTCCAATAATACATACAACCTCACCCTCCTTGATTTCCTCGTTAATACCTTTTAAAACTTCTAAATCTCCAAACTTTTTTGTCAAATTATTTACTTTTATCATTTTTCGATAGCTTCCTTTCCAAAATATTCACTCCCTTTGATAAAGGAATTGTCATCATTAAGTATACTGCTGCTGTGCCAAGATATCCTGGCCAAGGTAAAAATGTCGCAGATGTCCACAGCATGCTTTTTCTAGTAACCTCAGAAATTGTAATTACTGACAAAACTGATGTTTCCTTAATCAAAGTAATAAATTCATTAGCAAGTGAAGGTAATACAACCCTAAAGGCTTGTGGAACTATTACAAATCTCATTGTCTGAAAGTAAGTCATACCCAAAGACCTTGCCGCCTCCATTTGACCCACATCAATTGAATTTAATCCAGCTCTAAAGATTTCTGATACATAAGCTGAGCTATTAATTCCACAAACAACCATACCACACACAAGTGCACTTTCATATCTAAAGTCTATTCCATTACTTTGCAAAATCATTGGTATTCCAAAGTATGCGATACAAGCTTGTACCAGTAACGGTGTTCCCCTCAGTATTTCTACATATACCACAGCAATGCCTTTTAGTATTTTGTTGTTTGATATTCTCATTATTGCAACTATAAGCCCGATGGTAACTCCCAGAATTACCCCTACACTTGTTATTGATAATGTCGTTCCAACACCGCTTAATGCAATTTTAAATCCTTGTATATAGTTTTCCAATTTATTTCCTTCCTGCTATCTCAATATATGCCTTATTCCTTGGTTAAAAATTATTCAAACCATTTCTTGTATATTTTATCAAATTCTCCGCTATCTTTAAGGTTTTTTAGCCCTTCGTTAATTTTCTTTAATAATTCTTCGTTATCTTTTTTAACTGCAATTCCGTATGCCTCTGCATTTAAAGTTTCTCCAACGATTTTAATTTTTCCAGGTTGTTCTTTAATATAAGTCTGTGTTACTGGCTTATCATTAATAAGACCATCAATTGTTCCATTTTGTAAATCTAGTACAGCAGTATCTACTCCATTGTAGATTTTAGCGTCTTTAATTTTACCTTCTTTTTTTAGCTTTTCGGCTAATTTACCACCAGTTGTACCAATTTGTCCACCTAGAACCATATCTTTTGTTACATCTTTTAGCCCTTTAATAGTTGTGTTCTTTTCCTGAACAGCTAGAACTAAGCCAGAATCATAGTATGTATCTGAGAATGATACTTCTTTTTTACGTTCATCTGATGCATACATACCAGAAGCAATTATATCAATGTTTCCTGATTTTAGCGCTGGAATCAATCCATCAAACCCCATATTCTTCCACTCTAGTGTGAAATTTTGATCCTTTGCAATAGCTTCCATTAAATCAACGTCAAACCCTGTTAATTCCCCTGATTCTTTATCTGTTGTATCAAAAGGTGGGAATGTAGGTTCCATTGCAGCTTTGTAAACTTTAGCCTCTTCTTTGCCACATGATCCTAATGTAAGTATCATAACTAACATTAAACTAACTGCCAAAATTTTCTTCATTTGTTTTTTCATTTTCTTTTCCTCCTAAACATGCTGTTTTTTTTAACTATGTTGATAATAATACACTATATTGCATATTATTGCAATACCTTTTTTGTATTTTTTTAAAAAATATTTCATATTTATTCATTAAATGTTTAGATAATTTATAGCAAATCCTGTTTTTTAGCCATTTTCCAAAAAATCGCTATACATTTTATCCTGTTTTTTATACAAAAAAACTGAGAACATAAATGTTGTTCTCAGTACTTTTTAAATATTTTGTTACTAATTCACAAATGCTCCATAAATAGCTTTTATTGCATTTTCAAAATCTACGTTTTTAACTCCTACAATAATATTCATTTCACTTGAGCCTTGGTCAATCATTCGTATATTGATATTTGCATCTGCCAAAGCAGTAAATAGTTTTGCTGATACACCTGTTCTCGATGACATACCACATCCAACAGTCGCAATAAGTGCAACATCTTCAAATACTTCAATTGAATCTGGCTGTAATTGACGATTAAATTCTTCAACAATTTCATCCATTCTACCATCAATCTGATCATTTGACATAACAACTGATACTGTATCAATTCCACTTGGCATATGCTCTAGTGTAATTTCAAAGTCTTCAAGAACTCCTGCAAGTCTTCTGATAAATCCTCTCTCAGCTGTAAGTCTACTCTTGTATATTGCAACAACAGTGAAATCCTTGCTTCCTGCAATACCAGTTACAACTCTATCTTGACTTGTATCTGGTTCAGCTGTTATCATTGTTCCTTTATCTTCTGGTATATTAGTATTTCTAATATTAATTGGAATATTAGAGATTCTAGCAGGATAAATTGCATCTTCGTGTAAAACAGAAGCACCCATGTAAGATAATTCTCTAAGTTCCTTGTATGAAACTACCTCTATTGGTTTTGCGTCTGGCACAATTCTTGGGTCTGCAACTAGGAATCCTGAAACATCTGTCCAGTTTTCATAAACACTTGCATCAGCAGCTCTCGCAACAAGTGCGCCAGTTATATCCGATCCGCCTCTTGAAAAAGTCTTGATTTCTCCACTTGGTGTTGCACCATAAAACCCTGGAATTAATGCTTTTTCGTGTTTAGCAAGTTCTACTTTTAATGCTTCGTTAGTTTCGTTTTCAAGAAATCTACCTTTTGCATCAAACTTAATAACATCTGCAGCGTCAATAAAATCGAAACCTAAATACGTTGCAATAAGCTTACCATTTAAATATTCCCCTCTACTTGCTAGATAATCTTCAGATGCTCCGTTTTCAAGGTTTTCTCTAATTGTTACGAATTCTGATGTTAAATTAGCATCAACACCAAGATTAAGCTCAACTGCTCTATATCTGTCACATATTACCTGAAATAATTGTTCGTATGGCAAATTATGTCTTTGATGCATTTTGCAAGAATACAGCAAGTCTGTAATCTTGCTATCTTGAGGAAATCTCTTTCCTGGTGCTGACACAACTACATATTTACGTTCACTATCCGCTTCAATAATACTTTTGATCTTTCCAATTTGAATGGCATCAGCAACTGATGATCCTCCAAATTTAGTAACTTTTATACCCATAATTTAAATCTCCTATAATGAATTTTTTAGAAGCTCAGCCTTGTCTGTTCTCTCCCATGTCAAGTCAAGGTCAGTTCTTCCAAAGTGCCCATATGCAGCAACATCCTTGTAAATAGGTCTTAGTAGATCTAAGTCTCTAATAATTGCTGCTGGTCTAAAGTCAAAATTCTTTTCTACAATTCTTGCAAGTTCTTCGTCAGAAGTCTTACCTGTTCCGAAACTATCTACCATAATTGAAACTGGCTTTGCAACTCCAATAGCATAAGCTAGCTGAATTTCACATTTATCTGCTAATCCTGCTGCTACTAAATTCTTTGCAGCATATCTTGCAGCATATGCAGCTGATCTGTCTACTTTTGTAGGGTCTTTACCACTGAAAGCACCGCCGCCATGTCTTGCGTATCCACCATATGTATCAACTATAATTTTTCTACCTGTAAGGCCAGAATCCCCATGTGGTCCTCCGATTACAAATCTACCTGTAGGATTTACGTAATATTTAGTTTCATCATCCAGTAATTCAGCTGGAACAATTGGCTTAATTACATATTCAATTAAATCAGCCTTGATCTGCTCAAGAGTTACATCAGGATCATGCTGAGTAGAGATTAATACAGTATCAATTCTCTTAACCTTATCTCCATCATATTCAACAGTAACCTGTGTTTTTCCATCTGGTCTTAAATATGTCAATGTACCATCTTTTCTAACTTTTGTTAATTGTAATGCAAGTTTATGTGCCATAGCAATTGGCATTGGCATTAACTCAGGTGTTTCGTTACAAGCATAACCAAACATTAAGCCCTGGTCTCCAGCTCCAATCGCTTCAATTTCATCGTTCATTTTTCCTTCTTTGTGTTCTAGAGCATCATCAACGCCCATTGCAATATCTGATGACTGTTCATCAATTGAAGTCATTACTGCACAAGTATTGCCGTCATATCCATATTCACTCTTTGTATATCCAATGTCACAAATAACTTTTCTAACAATTTTAGGAATATCAATGTAACATGAAGTTGAAATTTCTCCCATTACCATTGCATATCCTGTATTTACTGTTGATTCTGCTGCAACTCTTCCCTTTTTATCTTCTGCCAAAATAGCATCAAGGATTGCATCTGATATTTGGTCACAGATTTTATCTGGATGCCCTTCAGTAACTGATTCTGATGTAAATAATTTTTTCATCTCAATTCCTCCATTTCACTCCCCTATTTTTACCTTTGGGGATTCACTAAAAAACCTCTTCTTAATTTCTAAAGAAGAGGCAGGTATTACTTATATATACCTCATCTTTCCGAACAATTTGTTCCGTAGGATTTAGCACCATCGTACAAATGTACAGGTTGCCGGGCGTCACAGGGCCTATTCCCTCAGCCTCTCTTAATAAGGATGCTTATTAAATTTTAATTACTAATATATTATATACCTAAATTTCTCTGTGTCAAACAAAAATTATTTTTAAATAATAAAAAATATTTTTTCTACATTTATATATACAATAATATTTTTTATATATATATTATTATCACTTTTGTTGTATAATTAAATTATGAATAATATTAATAATTTAAGAGTAATAGAGGGCGGACTATTACCAAAAGAAGATTGCGTCAAGCATTTCGTTTCCGCCTATATAACCGATACTAGACTCATGGGTGCAATGGGTTTATTTGTTGAGTGGGAATTAGAAGGCTGCAACGAATTCGATGATCTATACCAATACTTTTATTTCGATACAGAGGAGTTTGGTTTTGAATCATACGAAAGTGTTTGGGGCTATGACATTAATAAAATCAAAAATCTAGAACAAACAGTAATAGGTTGTCTTGGTGGAATTAAAGTTAATCTTTCCGAAAGAGAAACTTGTCATTTAATTAATCACTATTATCAAATAAACAAAAAGCTTGATCTACCTATTCCAAGCCCACAACGTGAATATCAATTTATATTAGATAAGGCTTCGCCTCTAGATGCAAGCGAAATCGATATTTTGATTCAAAAAATATGTACGCCAATTACAAATAACTATCAACTAATTCACTATTTCTTGATGCGTTCTTTTGGCAAAGATATTGTTGGCGCAAGCTATTTGACAGCACCTGATGTAGAGGCCAACGTTTATCCTGATATACCAATGGCTACATTTTGCAGAAATAGTATAGAAAAGGTTGGTGATGATTATCTTTGTGAATCTTTAATAGATTACAACAATCGTTATCACATTTACACTACAAAAGTCAAAACCATGGACAAAAAGATAATAAAATCGACACCTATAAGTTCCATGGCTATTTCCAGCATGGAAGCCGCTATGATATTATCAAAGCCCGAGTTTATTACAGTGTACGAAATAACAGCATCACCAGAAGAAATGGCTAAGCATCCACTGGAGTTTTCTTATAACACTATGCTAACAGCCCACGAAAGTGGCCGTCTATTTCTTGCCTTTAATAATGATAATGACCATGTCAAAAAGAAAGTTTTCCTTTTGAGCGAAGATGTTTTCGGACTTTATTACATCACCGATTTTGGTCAATTCATAGTAGCTGCATATAATTTAATAGATATAAAAGCATTGGAGGCAGATTTATCTAGAGGTGCTATTGGAAACTTCCTTATCCCAACAGGTAGATATGAATTTAAAGACCCTGTTCTTTATGATTTTATACAGAGTGGATTTGACGATTTTGATGATTTTTTAGATTTAGTTAGAGATGATGATTAAAGGAGCATAAAAATGAAATATAGAAATTTTCAAGCAGGTAACACAAAACTTTCACTTCTAGGCTTTGGTACAATGAGACTACCATTAAATCCTGATGAAACTATTGATGAACCAAGGGCGATTAACTTAATTCGTAGCGGTATTGATAGAGGTATAAACTATATTGATACTGCATATATGTATCACAAAGGTAAAAGTGAAGCTTTAGTTGGCAAAGCACTAAAAGATGGCTATAGAGAAAAAGTGTTTTTGGCAGACAAATTTCCTGTATGGGCTAGCAAAGGCAAACACGATAACCGACGTGTATTTGATAAGCAAATGACTAGGCTAGATACAGAGTATATTGACCTTTATCTGCTTCATTCCCTTGACAAAGATCACTGGAAACTTATTCTTGAATACGATGTAATACCATTCTTAGAAGGTTTAAAAGAAGAAGGCAAAATTAAGTATATTGGCTTTAGTTATCATGACGAGCTTCCTCTATTCAAAGAGATAATCGATTATTATCCATGGGATTTTTGTCAAATACAGCTTAACTACATGGACAAAAATTTTCAAGCTGGAGTTGAGGGCTTAAAGTATGCTGGTAGCAAAAATATTCCTGTTGTAATTATGGAACCGCTAAAAGGTGGTAAACTAACCGCTAAAGTACCACCATCTATTAAAGAATTATGGGACAACGCTCACACTGCCAAGACACCTGCTGCTTGGGGTTTCAGCTGGCTTGGCAACTTTGATCAGGTCATGACTATCCTAAGTGGTATGAGCACCGAAGAGCAATTAGATGAAAACCTAAAAACTTTTGAGACCATTGAGGCAAATTCTCTTTCTATGGAAGATATTGCCCTAATTGACAAAGTATCTGCTAAATACAACGAACTAATTAAGTATTCATGTACTGGCTGCCAGTACTGCTTACCATGTCCTTCTGGACTTAATATTCCAAAATTAATAGATTTGCTAAATGACTTCTATATTTACGAAGGTAGTGATAAAACTATTGATGACTATAATATGCGTACTGGTGGAGAAGTTTTACCTGAAGCTTGTATTAGTTGCCACAAATGCGAAGAAATTTGTCCTCAAAGCTTAAATATTAGTAATATTATGAATGAATGTCATACTGTTTTCTCAGAAAAAAAATAATTTCTAACCCTTCGCATTTTGCAGAATTATGTAAACCAATGTTCGTTTTTTTAGAACAGTTTTATACAGCCTCAAAATCCTTGATTTTTGGGGCTGTTCTCATTTATCCACACTTTTTTAGAAATTGTATACAATTTTATCCAACAGCAGTTGTGGATACTTTTTTTTAAAGAAATTTGCAAATTCCAACATTAACTCCATGTCAATAGCTAATTTTCAAGTAAGTTATCCACAGGTTGTTCGCACTTTATTCTTGTTTGTAAATTTATTAATTATTACAAAATTTTTCCATCTCATTTTTTTCCACTTCCCTGTTTTTCAATGGTTATATAGATTGATTTCTTTTTCCCTTTTGTCAAGTATTTTTTATGAATTTATGCTATAATTATTCTAAAGATAGGAGAAAATATTATGAGCACAATTAAATTATTTCACGACGATGTATATTTAAAAACTACGACAGCAACTATCACAAATATTCAAAAAAATGCTGTAGAACTTGATCAAACAATCTTCTTCCCAACTGGTGGTGGACAGAGTTGTGACAAGGGTACAATTAACAATATCCAAGTTATTGACGTTTATGAAGCCGAGGATACTGTTTGGCATGTAGTTGCAGATAACAATTTTGCAATTGGTGATCAGGTTTCCATTGAATTAAACTGGGAACATAGATTTGACAATATGCAACGTCACTGTGGCGAACACATTTTGTCTGGAATGTTCCATAAACTTTTTGGTGGAATCAATCGTGGCTTTCACATGGGCGATGAATATATGACCATCGATATAAGTCTTGAGGAAGATCCAAATTACAAAGAACTTACATATGATATGGCAATAGAAGCTCAGGCTGCTACAAATCGAGCTATTTGGGCCAATTTACCCGTTATAACAAGGCGCTTTAAAACCAAAGAAGAAGCAGCAAAACTGCCTCTACGAAAGCAGCTTGCCATTGACGAAGAAATAACCATAGTATGCGTTGGTGATGTTTCAAATCCTTCCGATTGTGTCGCTTGTTGTGGTACTCACCCTGCAACTTCAGGACAGGTTGGCCTTGTCAAAATCTTTAAAGTCGAAAGCAACAAGGGCATGTACAGAGTATACTTTGAAGCTGGTTCAAGGGCTATGGAGGATTACAACTCCAAGTTTGATTTAATTACCAAGCTTGGCATTAAATATTCGGCGGGTGCCAAAGATCTATATGAAAAAATACAGGCATCCGAGCTAAAACAAAAGGAAGTAAAAACTCAATTAAACACACTAAGACAATCTATTATAAACATTAGAACCAAAAACATATTAGAAGATATTGAAATTTTAAAAGAAGATTTAAAATCAGAAATATTGGTTTATGAATATGATGATATGAATATAGACAGCTTATTAAATATTGGCAGACCTCTATGCAATGAAATACAAAAACTTCTATTAATTGTTTCTGCTCCAGATAATACTGTTTTGCTTTTCTCAAATGGAGATATAGATTGTGGTAAGCTTGTAAAGGACAATGCCCCGATATACCAAGGCAAAGGTGGCGGAAACAATACCTCTGCAAGAGCCATATTCCAAAAAAGAGAAATGTTAGAAACATTTATAGATCTACTTTACAAACATTTGCGCTAATAAAATAAATAGAAAAAAATCTACCCTGGCACACTTATATAGTGTACCAGGGTAGATTTATTTACATTCTATTATTTAATTTATTAACTTTCTTTGCTGTCATTTGCAATGCCAGCCTTGTCAATGATGTAGAATATTAGTCCAAGCATCATTCCAACAATTGTAGCTAAACACATTCCTGTTAATTTTACACTTCCAATTTCAATGAAAGCATCAGATAACCCTGTTACAAATACTACAGATGTTAATGCTAGGTTTCTCGGTCTTGAGAAGTCTACTCTTTCGTCTACTAAAAGTCTTAATCCTGAAGCTGCAATCATTCCGTAAAGTAGGAAACTCACTCCACCCATAACAGGAGCTGGAATTGTCTGAATTAAAGCTGCCGCTTTGCCTATCCATGCAAGTAGAATTGAGAATACTGCTGCGCCTCCAATTACCCAAACACTATATACTTTTGTAATAGCCATAACTCCAATGTTTTCCCCATAAGTTGTAGTTGGAACAGCTCCTACAAGTCCTGATAATGTTGTAGATAATCCATCAGATAATAGCGACCTATGAAGCCCTGGATCTTTTAATAAATCCTTGCCAATAATTTCACTTGTTACAACCTGATGACCTATATGTTCTGAAATAACTACCAGTGACGCTGGAATTATTATCAAAATTGCATCAAGACTGAATTTTGGTGTCATAAAGTTTGGTACTGCGAAGATTGCTGCATCTTGCACTGGTGTAAAATCTAAAATTCCTAAACCAAGTGATACTACGTATCCAACAATTATTGAAATTAGTATGGCAATCGCTGCTGCAAAACCTCTAAATAACACTTGTCCAAAGACTGCAACTCCAAGAGTTACTACAAAGGCAATTACGAATTTCGGATTTATTGCTGTGTATGTTTCAGTCAAAATCAACCCACCATTTTTAGCTGCTGTACCTGCAAGCTCAAGTCCTATTAAGGCTACAATTGGCCCCATTGCCGCTGGCGGTAGGACAATATTTATCCATTCCGTTCCGACAAATTTAATTAATATTCCAATTGCACATAGAATTAGCCCTGTTACTACAAATCCACCTAACGCATACTGATATCCCATATTTGGATTTGCTAATATTAAAAACGTTGGCGATAAAAAGGCGAAACTCGAACCCAAATACGCTGGCGCTTTACCTTTTGTAATGAAAATAAAAATCAGTGTTCCTATACCATTCATCAATAAGACTATTGCTGGATTCATTCCAAACAACCATGGTACTAACACTGACGCACTAAACATTGCAAAAGTATGCTGAATACTAAGAGGTATTCCTTTAGATAGAGGAACTCTTTCATCAACTTGAATTATCTTTTGTTCTTTATTCATATTACTTCTCCTTTTCTCTCAACCCAATAACTATTTTTTTACCGTCAATTAGTATACACCATAGCTGAGAAATAAGCAAATGTTTTTTACAAAAGTTCCCCTATCTTTTAATAGTTTCTAAATTTATTCAATACCCAAAGGCAACTCTCGCCTTACCTTTTTTACGTACTCTAAATCAAGATCGACTGTCAAAACTTGCTCAGTCTCATCTGCCATAACCATAACTTCTCCCCATGGATTAGCAACCATACTATGCCCCCAAGCTTGGTAATGTCCGCTCATATCTCTTGCTGATGATACGCTAGCAAAGTATACCTGGTTATCTAAAGCTCTCATTCTAGTAAGCAGGCTCCAATGCGCTGGCCCTGTTGTCATATTAAATGCAGCTGGTAAAACTATTAAGTTAACATTCTTCATATTGCTAAAACTTTCGGCAAATCTAACATCAAAACAAATTGCAATCCCAATGTTTCCATACTCAGTTTCAATTACAGTTGTTTTGTCCCCTGGACTAAAAACATCAGATTCTCTAAATGAAATACCACCTTCAATATCTACATCAAACAAATGAACCTTTCTATGCTTTCCAATTAGCTCACCTTCCTTATTAAATGAATATGATGTGTTATATACTTCATCATTGCAAAGCTCTGGTATTGAACCTCCTATTAGATAAATTCCTAATTCCTTTGCAATTTCTGACATAAAAGTATAAGTTGCTCCACCATCTTCCTCGCTGTTTTCTCTAAAATGTCTAACTGCATATGGGCTGTTCCATATTTCTGGCAAAGCTATGACATTGGCACCCTCTGCTGCTGCCGCTCTAATCATTTGTTCAGCTTTATGTATATTTGCTTTTTTATCTGCCACAACATTCATTTGGCACATAGCTAATTTGATATTTTTCATTTTTAATTCCTTTCCACTACTATTAATAGTTTTTCATGTGTATTACATACCACATTTGCATTTAATTATACCATAATTTTATGCAAAAATAATAGAAGCCAGGTAATCTTGTTACCCAGCCTCTATCGTAATGAGAAATATATAATGTTTCTATTCTTCTTCCATTTCCTTTAGGTCCTTAGCTATTATTAGCTCACAACCTGTTGCTGCCTGAATTTCTTCTAGGGTAAAGTCTTTGTGAAGTTCCTTCAAAACAATTCCTTCTTCTGTTACTTCCATAACTCCCATTTCTGTAATTATTTTGTCTACTACCTTTAACGCTGTATATGGTAATGTACACTCATCTAAAATCTTATGGCTTCCCTTTTGGGTATGTAGCATTGCAATTATTACTTTTTTTGCTCCTACTACTAGGTCCATTGCTCCGCCCATTCCTGCTACCATTTTGCCTGGTACTATCCAGTTTGCTAGATTTCCATGTTTGTCTACTTCCATTGCCCCAAGAACTGTTGCATCAACGTGGCCTCCTCTAATAATCGCAAAACTTGTTGCAGTATCAAAGAAGTTTGCCTGAGGTGCATAATTTACATATGCTCCTCCTGAGTTTATTACATCTACATTTTCTGTTCCTGGCTCTGCTGCTGCTTCTAGCCCTGTAAATCCATTTTCTGAGTGTAATGTTACATGTACTCCTTCTGGTAAGCAATTTGCCACCATTGTAGGTAGGCCTATCCCTAGATTTATTACATCTCCATCTTTAAATTCTTTTGCTGTTCTTGATGCTATTCTCATCTTTAGATCTGCCATACTTTTTCACCTCCTACAACGTAATCTACATATACACCTGACATCTGGTATGTGTCTGGTTCTTTCTCTCCAACCTTATTCACTACTTCTGATGCCACAATTACTGTTTCTGCCGCTGTTGCCATAACTGTGTTAAAGTTCTTTGTTGCTAGATTACATCTAAAGTTTCCAAACTCATCACACTCTGAGGCTCTTACTAAAGCAAAATCTGCTTTTAGTGGTTTTTCTAGTAAGTATTCTTTTCCATCAATTTCTAGAACTTCTTTGCCTTCTGCAATAATTGTTCCTACTCCTGTTGGAGTTAATACTCCTCCAAGTCCTGCTCCTGCTGCTCTAATTACCTCTGCAAGTGTTCCTTGTGGTACCAATGTGCATTCCAATGTTCCATCATTCATACCTTTACCAATTAAAGGATTCATTCCTACATGGGAAGCGATAATATGTTTAACCATTCCAGCTTCAATTAATTTGCCTATTCCTCTTGCTGTTTCGCATCCATAAGTTCCTGCTGGTAATCCGCCGTCATTGCCAATTACTGTTAAATTTTTTACGCCTTTTTTCACTAAAGCATCTATTAATATTTCTGGGGATCCTGTTCCTAAAAATCCACCAACCATTATTGTTGCTCCATCCTTGATGCCTTCTATTGCTTTTTCTGCATCAATTAATTTGCTTATCAT